>CAYGXY010000249.1:0-5108 GCA_964354045.1 uncultured Dehalococcoidales bacterium | reverse complement strand
CGGAACCAATGCCGGCACGTTAACCTGTGCTGTAAACATTAGCGACCTTAATCTCTCCAGTTATTCAGATACTATAACAATAGCCGCTACCGGACTGGCCTCACAGACAGTTGCTGTAACGCTTACACAAACTGTTCCGGCCACTCCTGCTCCTACGGCTACTCCTAATGCAAGTCCTACCGTTGCGCCTACTACTGCACCTACCACTTCACCTACCACTGCACCTACCGTTGCGCCTACGCCTACACCTGGCGGCGGTTCAACTGCCAGCGCCAGCATTGGCACTGACGGCGGAGTCGTTGAGATAGCCGACAAGGTTAAAGTTACCTTCCCGGCCGGCGCTTTTGATACTGCTACAACGGTTACAATAACAAGCGGCACGTGCACGCATGATGACACTGACGCGTTCACTGTTGGCGGCACCTGCTTCTCGGTAACACCGAGCGGCGCACTTAGCGAGCCGGCAGAGATATGCGTTCAGCTATCGTCTTATGACCTCAATATAGTTGATGACGATACATCCAAACTGACCCTGGGCTACTGGGCGAACAGCAAGTGGAATGAGGCCACAGATGTAACTGTTACTGGCAATGAAATCTGCGGTCATACCACCCACCTCAGTGACTGGGCAGTTCTTGGCTCCACTGGTGAGGGCTGGTTATGGTGGTACTGGGCGCTCATCGGCGGCGGTGCCTTCATAGTAGTCCTCGCAATCATACTGCTCCTTGTCCTTCCAAAGAGGGGCAAAGGGGAAGAGATTCCTTCTGAGGAGCTTTATGGAGAAGAGGAAGAAGAGTTTTAACTTAGAGCAATAAGCTGCACTTAGGGTGCAGGCGCTCTAGACCGCAAGCATTACAGCGACCGAAGCGACAGTCTTCGGTCGCTGTTTCTTTTGTGCTGTTGATATATTCCTGCTTGAGGTACCCGGTGCTGACACCGGTATCGAGGTGATCCCAGGGGAATACTTCATCGAGATTGCGCTGGCGGTTGGCATAAAACGAGGGAGCTATGGAACAATCTTCAAAGGCCTGCATCCAGATACCATATTTGAACTGTTCGCTCCAGGCGTCGAATCCGGCGCCGAGTTTCCAAGCCCGGTAGATTACTTGCGACAGGCGGCGGTCGCCCCTGGCCAGGACTGCTTCCAGGTGGCTGACCCCGGGGTCCTGCCATGTAAGCCGCATCCCGGATTTCTTTAATCCGCGGCGCAATATATCCACCCTGGCATTCAGCTCTTCCTGGCTTATCTGCCCTACCCACTGGAACGGCGTGTGCGGCTTGGGCACAAAGGCCGAGGCACTGATCTTGATGTTTAGTCCCCTGCCGCACGTCTTAGAAATATCTGCCTTCGCCTGCCGCATCAGCCGGACTATGCATTCCACATCCTCCTCTGTCTCCGTGGGCAGGCCCAGCATGAAATAAAGCTTGACGTTGTTCCAGCCATGCTCGCAGGCGGTCGTTAAAGTTTTAATTATGACGTCATCGGGCAGGCTTTTATTGATAACCCGCCTGAGACGCTCGCTCCCGGCCTCAGGGGCAAATGTCAGGCCTGTCTTCTTGCCGGCAGTGATGGCATCCATGAGCGCCACGGAAAAGCTGTCCAGGCGCAGACTGGGCAGGGATATCTTTAAATTATCATCACGGAACTTAACATTAATGGCCTTTATCAGCTTTTCTATATCGGAGTAATCGCTGGTGCTCAGCGACAGCAGGGACAGTTCGTTATAGCCCGTGTTCTTGAGCAGTTCAGCCGTTGCCTGCAGGATTTCATCGCACGTGCGTTCACGCACGGGGCGGTATATGATGCCCGCGTTGCAGAAGCGGCAGCCCCTGGTGCAGCCGCGCTGCGTCTCTATCATGGCGCGGTCGTGAACCGTGGCTATGTAAGGGATAACAGGATTGGTCACAACAGGCGTCAGCTCGGTTATCATCCTGCGTGTTACTGTCGACGGAATGCCGTCTAATTTTGGCGTGCAACTGGATACAGTATTATCGCCGTTATATGACACATCGTAGAAAGCCGGCACATATACGCCCGGTATTTGAGCCAGATGCCGCAGCAGCTCAGTTCTGCCCGCCCTGCATTCCTTCTTGAAGACACGAAAGGCATTCAAAAGCTCTAACAGGACTTCCTCGCCCTCACCGATAACGAACAGGTCTATGAAGTCCGACATGGGCTCCGGATTGAGGGCGCAGCTGCCGCCGGCAATGATGAGGGGATCGCTATGGCCCCGTTCTGCAGACAGAACGGGTATCCCCGCCAGGTCCAGCATGCTGAGCACGTTGGTGTATGTAAGCTCGTAACCCAGGGAAAAACCTATGATATCGAAATCCTTCAGCGGCCGTTTTGACTCCAGGCTGAAGAGAGGGATCGATGCTTTCTTCATCTGCTCCTGCATATCGATCCATGGCGCGTAGACCCGTTCCGCCAGGGCGTATGGCTCTTTATTGATCAGGTGATACAGGATGGACAGTCCCAGATTTGACATGCCTATCTCATAAGTATCCGGATACGCCAGCGCTATCCTGATATCGGTAGCTTCCCAATCCTTAACGATGCTGTTCCATTCCCCTCCTGTATAGCGTGCGGGCTTTTGCACTTTAGGCAGGATATCATTCAAATCGGTCATAGCTACCTCGGCCTCATTATAACAAAGCTGTCCCCTTTTGACATCTAAATTTGAACGTGTTAAAATCTAATTTTAGTTGCGTTCAATAGAACCAGCAGTGTAATAGGAGAATTCGGTGGCAGAAACAAAAGCGAAAAAAAAGAAGGCAGCTTCAAAAATATATGCGATAGTCGAAAGCGGGGGCAAACAATATCATGTAGCTCCCGGCGACATCATAGAAGTTGATCGTTTATCCGCGGCTGCGGGAAGCGCCGTTGAACTTGACCGCGTCTTGCTTGTGGCTGAGGGCAAGAAGGTCAAGATAGGCACCCCTTTGGTAGAGGGCGCTAAAGTGACCGCAGACGTTGTCAATGAGCTCAGGGATAAGAAAATCATCGTTTATAAATATAAATCCAAGACCCGCTACCATAAGAAAACAGGACATCGGCAGATACATACCAAGATCGCTATAAAAGAAATTGTATCTTAAGATACGGAGAGTAAGGACATGGCTCATAAGAAAGGCGGAGGAAGCACAAGGCTGGGACGCGACAGCAAAGGCCAGAGGCTGGGCGTAAAAAGGTATGGCGGTGAAAAGATACACGCCGGAACGATTATAGTGCGCCAGAGGGGCACCCGCATACGTCCCGGTGTTAATGTAGGCGTCGGCAGGGATCACACCCTGTACGCGCTGATCGATGGTTACATTAAATTCGAACCGTTAACACGATACCAGAGAAAGGTAAGCGTTTATAACTCATGAAAAAGGACATCCATCCCAAATATGTAGAGACTGAGGTTTCATGCTCATGCGGCAACAGCTTTAAGACCGTATCTCTAAAACCTGCGATCAGGGTGGAGCTGTGCAACAAATGTCATCCATTCTTCACCGGCGAGCAGAGGATCATAGACACCGCAGGACGCGTGGAACGGTTCCAAAAGCGCTACAAGAAGAAATCAACTTAAACCAGCTAAGATAGAGCAAAGCGGCTACCTGGTAGCCGCTTTTTATTTTACTAATCACTATCGAGAGTTCTATAGAAGCAGCTCTCTTCTCCGGTGTGGCAGGTTGGGCCTGCCGGATCAACCTGAATGAGCAGGGTATCCTCGTCGCAATCCTTGAGTATGGCACGCACGTTTAAGTAGTTTCCGGACGTCTCGCCCTTCTGCCACAGCTCCTGACGGCTGCGGCTGTAAAACCAGACATGCCCCGTCTTTAACGTCTTTTCCAGCGATTCTTTATTGATATAGCCCAGCATCAGAACCTTGCCGCTAGTGGCGTTCTGAATTATTGCCGGTATCAGACCTTTCTTATCGTATTTGAGCATAGCTCCTCCAGTAACTGGATGTTATTTAAAAACCTCAGATTGATTTCTATCAACC
The DNA here is from genome assembly GCA_964354045.1 of uncultured Dehalococcoidales bacterium. Classification (GTDB taxonomy): domain Bacteria; phylum Chloroflexota; class Dehalococcoidia; order E44-bin15; family E44-bin15; genus JAYEHL01. Next base: position 1,116 of record CAYGXY010000249.1, on the reverse strand, counting down.
CCAAACAATATTCCGGTCATCATGTAGGGGCAGACCCCTGTGTCTGTCCCAATGTTGATCAACCCCCTGTATCCCCCATTCATGGGGGATTTTATATATCTGGGGGACACCCCCAGTTCCCTCGGCAGGAGATCTTCTCCTGCACCTCTCTTTAACGGCTAGCAGGATGATCAGCCCCCTGCCCCTGGCCCCCCTCGAAGGGCGAACCCCTGTGTTCGTCCCTACGGGGGGACATCGTGTAGGGGCGTGATTAATCACGCCCTTACGGGATACCCCCGGTCCTTCCATGATAAATATTATATGAAAGGACACCACGCCGAGCAAAAACCCGATATTACTTAAATACTTTCGAGTGCCTTCTTTAAATCGATATGCCCTGTGTACAGCGCGCGGCCCACTATAGCCCCCTCGACGCCCAGAGCGGCCAGTTTTCGCAGGTGCTCAATAGAAGCTATCCCGCCCGCAGCGATGACTTTGGCATCGACCCCCGCGACCAGGTCCTTAATAGAATCGAAGTTCGGCTCGGTGAGCGTGCCATCGCGGGAGATATCAGTATAGATAAACCGGCCAACGCCAATGGATTTCATGCTTTCTATAAGTTCTATGGCAGGAACTTTGCTGCTTTCCACCCAACCCCTGGTTGCCACATATCCGTTGCGGGCATCCACCCCCGCTATTATACGGTTTTTAAACCGTTTGCAGCCTTCCTTAATCAGGTCCTGATTCTCAATTGCGGCAGTGCCCAGTATCACCCTGTCGACACCGGCATCAAGCAACTCTTCAATAGATTCTATTGTCCTTATGCCGCCGCCGACCTGTACCGGTATGCTCACCGCGCCGGCAATGTCGGATATGATCTTAAAATGACAAATTTTGCCCTTTGCCGCACCATCGAGGTCAACAATATGTATACGCTTCGCTCCCAGCGATTGCCAGCGTCTGGCGACATCGACCGGATCTTCCGAGAAGACCGTTTCCTGATTGTAGTCACCCTGATAGAGACGAACGCACTTGCCGCCCTTGAGGTCTATGGCCGGGATTATCTCCATCTTTCTATTCATAGTATTCACGCGACCGATGATGTGCCAGAATTCTGAGCTATGTATCATTATTAGA
>CAYGXY010000248.1:0-3073 GCA_964354045.1 uncultured Dehalococcoidales bacterium | reverse complement strand
CCAGACGGTTCCTAACTCTCAAAACCAACCGCGTCTGCCCATCGGCGATTTCTTCGAGCATGAAGCACCAGGTGACCTCGACGCCGGGTTCCTTGACGACGGTGAGCAGCTTCAGGTTAGGCTCAATGGCTTTCACCGGCCAGCTTGGGGGCTTCCCCATGGGAATAACATCGCCGACTTCTAGGTGTTGGAATTCTGGGATGATCTGGTTGGCGCTGGGGCGGTCCAGGATACCAAGAATCCGATCTATTCTGTCATAGCTATACACGCCGCCGCGTCGGTACCCCATCTGAATAAGCCAGGGCCAGATGTCGGCGGCTCTGGCTTTCACCGTGACGGCGCGGGTGGTGACTTGCATGGGCTGTTTAACCTCGTCATCCCCGGGCATGGAGCGAGTAGCCTCTGCTTCAGTTGCCCCCCATCTGAGCCAGGGGCCGCTCATCAAATTGCCCATTTGCTAATTCCTTTCAGAAGATAGGTCAGTCTATCATTCTCTTATATCTTCCGTCCAACCTCTGCTCCTTCGGCGATGGCCTCCAGCGCCAGGCGCGGCTGCTTGGCATCACCGATGACATAAACCTCGGGCACCTTGCCCTCAATGGCCTTGCTGAGCGTATCCACGGATTTGCTGCCGCAGGCTATGATTATCTGGTCCATGCCTTTCAGCGTCTCTTCTTTACCATCGCGGGTGATGACGACGCCGTCTTCGAGAATTTGTTTTACCTTTGTCGAAGTGAGCCACTTCACGCCCTTTTCCCTGAGGCGCGGTATCAGCAGCATCCTGCTCATCTCCACCTCGTCCATGGCGATATCGGGCAGCATCTCGATGATGGTCACGGCCGTCGCCGACCCTGGCTCCCCATCCCCCAGGTCAGCTAACAGGTCTGCTACCTCGCATCCAACCAGCCCGCCGCCGATGACGAGCACCCTGCCTTTGGGGCGCGGTGCGCCGGCCAGCACGGCGTGGGAGGAGATTACCTTGGGGGTATCTATGCCCGGGATGGGAGGGGTGGCGCACTCGCCGCCCGTGGCCACGACCACGGCGTCCGGCTTCTCCGCAGCGATTAGTTCAGGAGTCACTTCTGTATTGAGCTCGACCTTCACCCCCAGCTTCTTCACCTGGGAGGAAAGGTACGTTATCCACATGGCCAGCTCCTGCCTCATCGGGGCCACGCAGGCTATGTTCAGCTGTCCGCCCAGCTTGGCCTGCTTCTCGTACAGCGTTACTTTGTGGCCGCGCAGGGCGGCGACGCGCGCCGCCTCCAGGCCTCCCGGTCCGCCGCCGGCCACAAGCACCTTCTTGGGTTTGGCCGTGGGGGCGATGGCCATCTCTACCTCTCTGCCCACGGTGGGGTTGATGACGCAGGTCATGGACTGCAATTTCATGATCTGCTGCACACATCCGATGGAGCAGCTGGTGCACGGGGCGATATCCTCGAAACGTCCCTCTTTCGCTTTATTGGGCAGCTCGGGGTCGGCGAGGAGCGCTCGGCCCATGACCACCATGTCGGCAAGTCCTCTCGTTAAAATATCATCGGCAAATTTGGGGTCGTTGATGCGGGCCACCGTCAAAACCGGGACGTTCACCACCTGTTTTACCGCCGCAGCCGAGGCTACGTTAAGGCCGAAGGGCATGCCGGTGGGCGGTATGATGCGGTAGAACTGCTCCGGCTGTATACCGCCGGATACGTGGAAGGCGTCCACGCCGGCACGGACCAGCTGCGGCGCTATATACTGCGTGTTCAAAATGTCCCTGCCGCCGGGTGTATGCTCGTCGCCGGATATCCTTAATATAACGGGGAAGTCTTTACCAGCCTTCTTCTTAATGTCGTCCATGACCTCGAGCACGAACCTGAGCCTTCCGTCGTTCGATCCACCGTACTCGTCGGTGCGCTTGTTGCGCAGCGGCGAGAGGAATGAGCCGGCCAGCATGTAGGCGTGTGCTGCGTGTAACTCGATTGCATCGAAGCCAGCCTCCCTGGCCCGGCGCGCCGCGTCGCCGTACTGCTGGATTATCTGCTTGATCTCGTCGATGGTGAGCTCACGGGCCATATATGCGCAGGTCTTGCTGTAGTGCGCCGAGGGAGCAACGGGCTGGCCGCCGAACATCCAGCAGAAGGTATCGGCGCCGGGGTGGCTCAGCTGCGGGACCAGCTTTGCGCCGTGGGCGTGAACGCGGTCTATGAGATTCTTGAAGTTGGGTACAACGCTGTCGTCCCAGAAACCCATGCTGGCCAGTAGGTACTGCTGGCTTTTATCGACGACGAAGGTCTCCGTTATTATCATCCCCACCCCGCCTGCGGCGCGGGCCTCGAAATAATCGATAAGTTTATCCGAGACGGTGCCGTCGTCGGACGACCAGTTCGGGGTTATGGGGGCCATGGCGATGCGGTTCCTGACCTCCATCTTGCCGATCTTGATGGGGCTGAACAGCTTCTTCAGTTGGCTCATTGATCCTCCTCGCAGTCAGATATCTTGCCAGTAGGTAACAGTTGCCTCAGGTTAGGTAAATATAATATCGAGGATGATGATTGTCAATGAGTTATGGCCGATTGGCTATCTGTTATTTGGTGTTATTGTGATTGTCAGAGGCCCAAGCTCGCTTCTTTTACCTGCATGAAGATTATTCTTCTTCAACAGCTCATCCAGTCCGCCCTGCTGTAAATAGTCCTTGAAACATCGGTTGTGCTCTTTGCCCGCAACGAGCTCTACGATCTTAGATGTGTAGGAGGACGGGATTTTTGGCAGGGGCACCTTGTAATCGATAAAGACCAGGGCGCCTTCTTCCTTTACCACCCTCTTCATTTCGGAAATGATAACATCCCTGTCCGCTCTCAGGTTTTCGTGAATGGTCATTGATACAGAAGCATAGTCGAAAAAGTTATCCTCAAATGGCAAGTTCAGGGCATTCGCTACCTGGAATGAGGCGGTCTCCAACCCTAGTTTTAACCTCTTTTTTTCAGCTACCTGTATCACGCGCGGGTCCATGTCGATTCCGCAGGCAACCAGGTTCATTTTTGCCAGGTGAAGGACGAGGGCTCCTGTGCCGCAGCAGATATCCAGCGCTCTGTCC
>CAYGXY010000247.1:0-3174 GCA_964354045.1 uncultured Dehalococcoidales bacterium | reverse complement strand
TTATTAGAAAAATCATTTATATTTCTAAGTATAACAATTATTGGAAGTTTTTTAATTATATTCTCATTTATTCTTTTAATTTTATCCAACAAAAGATCTAATTAAACACCTTTTAATTCCATTTATCAATGTAATTTTAGTAACAAAGGAGTAATTTTATGTAAAAACAGCAACATGTAATCGAGATACAAAATATTTCAAAGACTTTTAACAAAACTAAAGCTGTTTCAATTCTTTCATTCAATATTAATAAAGGTGAAATATTTGGTTTATATCATCCCATCCTTTCTTTTGTTTAGTTTTTGTAGAAGAGTTTGGGATGATATCAATTTCGTTGTTTCCCCCTATGATCCGCTGGGTTTAATATCAGAACAACTCATTAGACAGACAAAATTTTGTTCTCCTGTCGCACCTTTAACGGGCAAGCGGATGCCTGCCACATGCGACAAAAAACAGATATGGTTTGATAGGAGAAAAAAGGAGAAGCGACTTTTCATCTGATGGCAGTAGAACTCTTTTTCAGGAAAAAATACTCAAGTGCTTATTGCCATTATAAGCACTTGATTGAGGTGATAATGAACTATGGAAAAACTCTATGGCGGTCTAGACATCCACAAGGAAAAACTTGCAGGATGCATTATGGATAGAGATGGAAACATTACCAGAGAACACACCTTTCCATCTTCGAAAAAAGCAGTTGAGCGATTCCTCTGCGACATCCCCAATTCAGGGATAACAATCGCGATAGAAGCATGCGGTATGTGGAGAGGAACATACAAGATTTTAACAGATATGGGATATGAAGTTAAACTTGCAAACCCGAAAAAAACACATGATATTGCCTGTAAGAAAAAAACCGATCGAGTCGACGCTAAGATATTAGCGGATTTACTTCGGACGAAATATCTTCCTGAGGTGTGGATACCAGATGAACAAACCCTGAAGTTCAGAGATCTCGCACGACATAAATCCAGTCTTACACGACTCAAAACACAGGTTCAATGTAAAATAAAAAGCTATCTTCTGCGCAAGGGGGTGAAATATGGTAAACTATGGAATGAAAAAACACTTTCAACACTAGCAGAAGAAGATCAGGATATACAGAATCTCATCAATGTGTACAACAGTTTGAAAGAGGAAGAAAAAGAGGTTATGAAACGGATAAAACAAGTTGCAAGAAATAGGAAAGAAACTACCTTGCTCATGAGCATGCCAGGCATCGCAGAGTTTTCATCTCTGATGATACTTGCTGAGATCGGTGACATACAACGTTTCAGATCACCAAAAGAGCTGGTGAGCTACGCAGGTCTCTGTCGTGGTATATACCAATCTGCTTCAACTGAGCGATCTGTCCGTAATACTGCGGTGAACAAATGGCTGAAATGGATCATCTACGAATGCTCCGGAAGAGCAATCATGCTCGACCAAAGATTTCAACAGTATTTCTACCCGATTCAGAAAAGAAAGGGAGCGAATACAGCAAGAAGAGCTACTGCACGGAAAATGCTCACCATCATATGGTATATGCTCACCAATAAAGAAACCTACAGAGCATCATAAAACATATTCAGAGTCCTTTGGACAAACCATAAGGGCAAGGGCACCCCCAAAGACCCGCTAAGCCGACAACGCGTATGTTGTTCGAGCTTCTTCTATCTGATTGGGAGCTCTTCAACCACTTGCCACATTGTGCCACAAAATATTTTGTGAGCACCCAGGAATGCTTGTGGATTAAGCCCCTGCCGACAAAAATATTAACCCGATGGAGGATATCAATGTAGCGAAACATAAAAAAAGAGTTCTAAGGAATGCGGGTCTTACGCTGATGCTTCAGACCACGCAGTATTCCCAGTCGCAGTTGATAACAAGATGTTATTTTTTATAACAAATAAAAAAATATTTGTTACCGCTATAACGCAACCTTTAATATCCCAAAAAATATATTAATGCTTGGTGGAGGTAAATGAAAGAAAAATTTGTATATACAGTTGCAATATTGATGCTGCTAATTGGTAGTGGTTTTGCAAGTGCATTAACTGTAAGCCATAATGAAGACAAAGAAGAAGAAAATAAAAAAGAAGAATTGGAATATAAATTAATAGAAATAGATAATAATGATATTGAGCCAATTGACTATAAACTTGGTTTTACTGAGCTTAGGAAAATATCAAATAATAATGATAATACAGATTTTGGTAATATTAAATCTCCAGAAACAGAAGAATTTGAAATAAATAATGTTGAAAATGAAAAATTATCAATAAATAATCAAGAAATAAGTTTTAAACATAATGATTTAATCCTAAATGAACCTTTAAAAAAGGATAAAATTTCTAGTCCACAGAATTTAGATGATAGTGTTACTGAACCTCCTTGGATGGAATGTGGTAAAGGAACTGATGAAGATAATTTTTTAGCTTTTCACTCTGAAGAGGCTCAAGTAAATTGTGATACGGGTTATGGTTACTTAAAACTTGATGGTTCTTGTGGTTGGGCACAATGGGTTATCAGCCATGCATATTGCTGGTTTAAAGGGAAATATGTATGTACTCAAACAGGGCAATATTATGTGCAATTTGATATTGACTATAATGGTCTTGTAACTGCTGTTGATATTCCAGTTGATTTTGGTGTTGGAAAACTAGAAATTGAATCAAATGTTGCATATCAGCTCGCTGGTCAAAGCTCAGGTAAAGAATTGATATATTATGAGGATTCATGGCCATGGCAGGGAACATATGAAGTACCTGATGAATATGATGAACCTGGTCCATATAAAATTGGTTATAGTTCACCAATTTCTCTTGAAGCAGGTTATGCTTATGAGTTTGTTGTTCAGTTTAACCTGTATCTTGATTGCCATGCGTTTGGTTTTACTGCTATTGGGGGAGGAATGAATCTTAATTGTTGGCTTTTAGATGCTGATATTAGACCAAAAGATCCTAAATGTATCGACCTAGTTTCATCGCCAATAATTTTGATAAATGATGAAATAGCTTATACAATATGGACTGATCCAATCTATTTCAAACCAGGAGACTCAGTAGTTATTCACGCAACAATTTGGAACGCAGGTATTCATAATGCAGAGGGATTTTACGTTGCGATTGGTTTAGATGAGAACTATGGAGTAACAGATCAACCCTATAATTGTCCAGCAGGGACATGGCCAAA
>CAYGXY010000246.1:0-2599 GCA_964354045.1 uncultured Dehalococcoidales bacterium | reverse complement strand
GTCCATGAAGTCGAAGAGGGTCATATCGAGTATCTCTTTTGACCAGACCTCCGGTGCGTGTTTCTTATAAACCTGCATATACGGTATCGTGTTCTCGTTGAGCTCAATGTAGTCGGGGTGCGGTGGACACCAGTTGGTGGCTCTCATAAGTTCGCGGGCGAAGGGCGGGTTGCCGACTAGTCCGCTGACCTTCATGTAGCCATACATGTCCTTGTTGCTAAGTCCAGTCACTCCGTTGGTGATGGTCAAGCCGGTTGTAGCGTGCACCATAAGCTCTTGGGGGTTCCATGTCACGCGGAAGCCGTACTTCCAAAGCTCGAGCTGCTCGAAACCCGGGGCCGGTGATGCATACATAAGAATAGCGTGAGGGAATATACGAAGCCCTGCTTTGGGCTCGGCGGTCTCGCACGACCCGCCAGCTTCGTACCTTTCCTCAAGTACACAGACCTTGAGTCCGCACTTAGACAGGTAGGCCGCCATCGCGGTGCCGTTGGGTCCTCCTCCAATAATAATAATGTCAAAACGATTATCTGCTGTCATAGAATATGGCCCTCCTCTATACTTTCTTCGATGGTTTTCAGTAGAGTCTTAGATTCGCATTAAATGCCTGTCTTACCACTGGCAGCGAATTCTAACATATGGCAGAAAGAAAAAGTCAATACCATCCGCCCATTTTAAGAAAAACTAAAAATGGCAGAATATATTAATTGCATCCGAAATACTTCTGTAACAATTGCGGTGTATAATCTGGAAGATAATATTTTTGGAAAAGAGTAATTGTCGATGACGAAGTATATCTTTGTAACCGGTGGTGTGGTCAGCTCAGTGGGAAAAGGCATCGCTGTTGCGTCTATCGGAAGGATATTAAAGAGCCGCAACATCTCCGTATCCGTGCAGAAGCTGGACCCTTATCTGAACGTAGATCCAGGTACAATGTCTCCTTACCAGCATGGCGAGGTTTTTGTTACTCGGGACGGTGCTGAAACAGATCTGGATCTGGGACATTACGAGCGATTTATCGACGTAAGGCTTACCAAGTCTTCCAGCGTGACTTCAGGCCAGATATACAATTCGATAATCTCCCAAGAGCGGCAGGGCGGGTTTCTTGGCGGTACGATACAGGTAGTGCCGCACGTTACAAACGAGATTAAAAGGCACATACGCGCCGTGGCTGAGGAGAGCGGGGCAAGCGTCGTCATCGTCGAGGTTGGGGGCACGGTAGGCGATATAGAAGGCCAACCATTTCTTGAGGCCATAAGGCAGCTTCGGTCAGAGGTCGGTCGTGATAATGTCATGTTCGTCCACCTGACACTTCTTCCTTACCTTCAGTCTACCCTGGAATTGAAGACAAAGCCGACACAACACAGCGTTAACGAGCTCAGGCGCATGGGTATCCAGCCGGATGTAATAATCCTGCGCAGCGATTTACCCATCAATGATGATATAAAAGATAAGATTTCCCTCTTTTGTGACGTCGAAAGACAGGCTGTTATAGCGTTGCCGACCCTGCCGTTAATTTATGAGATACCGCTCGTGCTTGAGGAAGCCGGATTAGGAGCGCTGGTAGTAGAGAAGCTCGATCTGCCCGGGAACAAACCGGATTTTGACGAATGGCGGGATATCGTTGAACGTATTAAGAAACCGAAGGAACGCATTAATATAGCTATTGTCGGTAAATACGTTAAATTGCACGATTCATATATCTCTGTTAAGGAGTCGCTGTGTCATGCCGCGGCTCACTATGGCCTAGCCGTGGAGGTGCAGTGGGTGAGCTCAGAAGACCTGGAGAAGAACGGCGACGCCGTGCTGCGCTCGGCTCAGGGTATCGTCGTGCCGGGCGGGTTCGGCATCCGCGGCATCGAAGGCATGATAATCGCGGCAAAATACGCCCGCACACATGGCATACCTTATCTCGGCTTGTGCCTGGGCATGCAGGTTATGGTGATTGAGTTCGCGCGTCATCTTCTGGGATCGGATGAGCCCAATACTACCGAGTGCAATCCCAAAACCGCATATCCGGTGATAGACCTGCTGCCGGAGCAGCGGAATATCGAGTACATAGGCGGCACCATGCGTCTTGGCGAGTATGCGTGTCATCTGCTGGCAGGCTCTAAAGCGGCTGCAGCATATCAGGAGGCTGTAGTCTATGAACGCCATCGCCACCGCTATGAGTTTAACAACGAATTCCGTAAGATGTTTGAAGACGCAGGGATGTCTTTCAGCGGCCTTTCACCCAATGGTCACCTGGTAGAGATAAGCGAGCTCAAAAACCATCCGTTCATGGTCGCATGCCAGTTTCATCCGGAGTTCCTTTCCCGCCCCGATCGCCCGCACCCATTATTCCGCGAGTTTATAGGTGTCGCCAAGGATACTCTAGTCGAAGGGTCTCAACCGCATTTACAGCTCTAGGGCGCTTCTCCCAAAGTCGGCGAGCTTCAAAATGGAGATGAGGGTTGTCTACAGACACGCGGCAGGAAGCTTCTCTTGCACCTATTAATACGGGTGATTTTTGGTATAATGTTCGTCGTACAATCGGTTACCTGTTACCGGTTAACTTAGGAGGATGAATGTGATAAACGTAGCGATTGTTGGATACGGC
>CAYGXY010000245.1:0-4154 GCA_964354045.1 uncultured Dehalococcoidales bacterium | reverse complement strand
CCAGCCGTGGCAGGCCATACCAAAGGGTCTCTCCGAATACGGCTCCATATTCGTAGGTATTAAAGATTCCTTCGGCGCGCTGTTTACCGGCGATGTGCCGGCCGGGGACGCCATAGCCGGTCCCATCGGTATAGCCCAGCTCACCAATGAGGTAAATAACAGAGGCGGCGCTGCGGCTTTGTTCGTGTTCGCAGCGCTTATCAGCATAATCCTCGGCATAATGAACCTGTTGCCGCTGCCTGCGCTGGACGGCGGCAGGTTAGTATTTGTAGTAATTGAGGCTATCCGCAAAGGGAAACGCATATCCGCGAAGAAGGAAGCCTTTGTACACATGATCGGATTCGCGCTGCTTATGGCGCTTTTCGTTATCATCAGTTACAACGATATTCAAAGGATCATCAGCGGGGAAGGCTTCTTCAGATGATACGCCGGCGCAAATCCAAACCGATAAATATAGGCAACGTTATCGTAGGAGGCGGCGTACCCATAGTCGTCCAGTCCATGGCAAAGACAGATACCCGCGACGTTAAAGCGACCATTCGCCAGATAAAACAGCTCGAACGATGCGGCTGTCAGATCGTACGCGTAGCCGTCCCCGACCGTGAGGCCGCCGAGGCACTGTCCACGATCAAGAAAGCGATACATATACCGCTTATCGCCGATATACATTTCGACCATCTACTGGCGCTCATGGCTATCAACGCCGGAGTCGACGGGCTGCGGCTCAACCCGGGCAACATCCGCGATCCGCAGCATATTAAGAAGGTTGTTCTCGCAGCCAGGGAGCGCAACATACCGATACGCATCGGCGTCAACTCCGGGAGCCTGCCGCCGACTAGCGATGCGACCAAGCCGACGGTCGAGCGCATGGTGGACGCCGCGACGAACGAGATCGACCTGCTGGAGAGCCTCGATTTCGGCCTGATCAAAGTGTCTCTCAAAGCCTTTGATGTGCCAGATACCATCGAGGCCAATCGCATAATCGCAAAGCGCATGCCCTACCCCATCCATCTGGGTATCACCGAGTCCGGCACCCCCAGGCACGGCTCCATCCGCAGCGCGGTCGGTATCGGCATCTTGCTATATGAAGGCATAGGCGACACGATACGGGTATCGCTCACCGGAGACCCGCGCGAGGAGGTCAGCGCCGGGTACGAGATATTGAAATCGCTAGGCCTCAGCAGGCGTGGCCCCACACTCATCAGTTGCCCCACCTGTGGACGCACCGAGATCGATATTGTATCCCTGGCCAATGCCGTAGAAAAATACCTAGCCAAGATTGAGAAGCCGATCAAGATAGCGATCATGGGCTGCGTGGTGAACGGCCCCGGCGAGGCCAAGAACGCGGATGTGGGCATCGCCTGCGGCAAAGGCAAAGGCATCATCTTCAGCAAAGGCAAGCAGGTGCGCACCGTAAACGAATCGGAGTTTATCGTCGCCCTGATGGAAGAGATCGAGAAATTTTAAAAGTCGTAGGGGCTGGTTTGGAACCCGCCCTCTGGATTGCCCGATCAAGTCGGGCAATGACAAGTATTGTGAGGTGTCCTTCCGCGAAAGGAACGCGGTTCCTCCAATACCACGTCATCCTGAGGGAGTCCTTCCCATCATTAGAAGGACGACCGAAGGATCTCGACGAGATTCCTTCACTCCGTTCAGAATGACAGGTCATAGAGGTGCAGGAGAAATTCTCCTGCCGGGGTCTTAGGGGTGTCCCCTAATTCCTTTAATCTTCCCCCATGATTGGGGGATACAGGGGGTTGAAGTCTTAAAGAAAGACCTTTCTAATGGCTAAGATCAAACTGGACTTGCACGACATCTATAACAAAGGGCTGACTATCGACACAGAGCTGAACAGGGTCATCACCGAGGCTGTGGAAAAGAAGATCACTCTGGTTGAAATCATCCCCGGCAAGGGCAGCGGACAGCTGAAAAAGCATGCTATGCGCTTCCTGATGAAACCAGAGGTAAAGAAGCTGTATCACCGCCTGGAGAAAGACGATAAGAACCACGGTCGGATTTTCGTTCATTTCAAATTTTAAAACCGTAGGGACGAACTCCCCCTTGTCCTCCTCTTTAATTAAAGAGGAGGTATTACTGTAGGGGCTTGATTAATCAAGCCCCTACGCGACTACTCCCCCCTTTACAAAAGGGGGACTGAGGGGAATTGGAATTGCCCGATCAATTGACGACTGTGGTAGACTATAACAACATGCCTAACACCCATTACACAATCGTAAACCTCAAACAGAACACACCCGCCTGGCTAGAATGGCGCAGCCAGGGCATAGGCGCATCCGATGCCCCCGCGATCATGGGCGAGAACCCATGGAAGAGCGCGGATTATCTGCTGCAAGAGAAATGCGAAGGGAAAACCTATGGACCCAACGCCGCTATGGCTCGCGGCGCCGGGCTTGAGCCGGAGGCGCGAAAATGTTATGAGCACAAGTTTGGCATTCGCGTCCCGGCCGCCTGCCTGCAAAGCATTAAATATGAATGGCTGCGCGCCAGCGTCGACGGGCTGGCAGCCGACGGAAGCGCGGTGGTTGAGATCAAGTGCGGGGAGAGCGTATATCGTAAGTCTGCAACCAGTCGAGAGGTTCCTGATTATTACTTCGGGCAGTTGCAGCATATCCTGGCCGTTACCGGACTGCATGAAATCGACTTCTGGTGCTATCTGCCGAGCCGCCCGGAGGTTCATATCGCCGTAGCGCGTGACGAGAGCTACATTAAACGAATGCTGGAAGTCGAACACGCGTTCTGGCAGCGAGTTGTGAGTCACCGCAAGTGGTAGGACCGAACCTGACCTACATTCGAAAACAAAATATTATCTCCATCTCCCTCCATAGAAATCTAACCCTCCAGCATTTATAATAGGATTCATCATGAAAACACTACTCAGGTTGCCGCTCAGTTTTGTTAAAGTGATAATTGCGATAGCGATGCTGTCCATCGGCATCATTATCATGCTCTGCGTAATTATCGCTTACTTCGACTATAAGGCACTGTTCACAAAGAAAAAAGAAAAGACAGCTGAAGCTTAGAAGGACCGTATTATGAAGGTATCACAGCTTTTCGGTAAGACGCTCAGGCAAACGCCGGCGGAGGCGGAGAACGTAAGCCACCAGCTACTGCTCAAAGCGGGCATGATACAGCAGCTCGCATCGGGCGTGTACAGCTACATGCCGCTGTGCCTGCGCTCGATACAGAAAATCGAAGGCATCATCCGCCAGGAACTGAACGCCATCGGCGCTCAGGAAGTGCTCATGCCGGCGCTCCAGCCGTTGGAGATATGGGCCGAAAGCGGACGCGACATCGCCTTCGGTCAGAACCTCTTCACCCTCAAGGACCGCCGCGACCGCACGCTGGCGCTGGGCCCCACGCACGAAGAGATCATAACCATGCTGGTGCGCCAGAACGTGCAGAGCTACCGCGACCTGCCGCTGATCCTGTATCAAATTCAAACCAAGTTCCGCGACGAGCCCCGTTCGCGCGGCGGGCTGTTGCGCGTGCGCGAGTTCAGCATGAAAGACATGTACAGCTTCCACACCAACATCGAATCATTGAACGATACCTTCCCCAGGGTGGTCGAGGCCTACAAGAACATATACAAGCGTTGCGGGCTGCATTTCCTCATCGCCGAGGCCGACAGCGGCGCCATAGGCGGCAAGGAATCGAATGAGTTCATGGTCACCGCCGACAGCGGCGAGGACACCGTCATCACCTGCCCCGGCTGCGGCTACACCGCCAACGTGGAGAAGGCGGAGAGCGTCAAACACAGGAGCGATGCGGGGGATCCGAGGCTGATGGAGGAAGTATCGACGCCGGGACTGAAGACCATCGAAGAGGTTTCGGGCTTACTGCGCGTCAAGCCGAACCGGATCCTCAAGGCCGTGTTCTACAACTGCGATGGCGATATAGTTCTCGTCTCCATCAGAGGCGACATCGAGGTAAATGAGATCAAGCTCAGGAACGCCATCAGCTGCCATGAGCTGCGCCTGGCCACCGACGACGACGTGGCGGCGGCGGGGCTGGTGGCGGGCTACGCTTCGCCGGTAGGATTAAAGGGCATTAAACGCATCGGAGACACATCGATAACGCTAGGCACCAACTTCATCGCCGGTGCCAACAAGCCCGATGCGCACATCAAGAACGTC
>CAYGXY010000244.1:0-4339 GCA_964354045.1 uncultured Dehalococcoidales bacterium | reverse complement strand
TCCGCGTTCAACAGCTTGACCGTTTCCGGAGGGCACTCCGCCGTTAGAAAAGCGCGTGCCGATGTGCGTAACATTTCTTGTTCTTGTGTGAAACCTAAATCCATATTTCCGCTCCTTTCCCCCTTGGAGATTATTTACTATTTAATATGATTTTGGCATGCCGAAGCCTCTCATGGCGATGGCGTTCCTCTGCACTTCCGAGGTGCCGGCCGCAATGGTAGCTCCGATCCCGAGCAGCGACTCACGCGCGATGGAGTAATCCTCGTTGCCCCACTTCGATTCTTTGAACAACATACCATAGAGCCCCATTATCTCGGCGCCGATCTCTCCGACGCGCTGCTGGAATTCGCTTCCGTGTACGCGGGCTATCGATGCCTCCCATTCGGGCTGTTCACCCTTGGTCTGCAGCCAGGCCACGCGGTAGGCCAGTATGCGCGCGATCTGTCCCTCGATATACAGGTTACTCAGCTTCTGCCTGACATACGGGTCCTTGCCGATGATGTGCCCACCGGGCAGCGGCTTTTTGGAGAATGCGATCAGCTTATCGACATTGCCCAGTGCCCGCGCGATCCTATAGATGCCGGAGCGCTCGAAGCCCGCCGCGGTCATGGCGACCTTGAAGCCGCCGTTGACCTTGCCCACGATGTTCTTCTTGGGCACCCTGACGTTGTCGTAGAAAACCTCTGAGAAGCAGTGCTCGTTGGCCATCGTCGTCAGCGGGTTGATGGTAATGCCCGGCGTCTTGAAGTTGACCAGAAAGAAGGTGATCCCCTTGTGCTTTGGCTCCACGACGGGATCCGTCTTGGCAAGGAGGAAGCACCAGTCGGCATGATGCGCCAGGCTGGTCCATACCTTCTGTCCGTTGATTACGTAAGAGTCGCCGTCCTCAACCGCCCTGGTGGTCATCGCCGGCAGGTCCGATCCCGCTCCGGGCTCGCTCCAGCCCTGACACCAGACCACCTCGCCGCGCGCGATCCGGCCCAGGTGCTCCTTTTTCTGCTCCTCGTTGCCGTGGGCCATGAGGGCCGGCGCCAGCATTCCGATGCCGCCGAAGTCCAGTCCGGGAGCGCCGCGGTAGTTCATCTCCTCGTTGATGATGACGCTGAACATGTGCTCGTCCTTGCCGCCGTATTCTTTGGGCCAGGCGATGTTGAGCCAGCCCTTATCGGAGAGCTTCTTGGTGATCGAACGCGCGAATTTCCAGTCCGCCTCCGACTCTACGTGGCCGCCCACGCCGGCTTCGAACTCCGGCGGGATCTCCTTTGCGATAAAGTCCCGAACCTCTTGTCTAAATGCTTCTTGTTCCGGTGTGAAATTAAAATCCATATTTTCTACCTCTCTCAGAGAGATTTTATTTACTTTGTGAAACCTCGGGTTAGATCAACCCCCTGTATCCCCCACTCTTGGGAGAGGGAAAAGCTGGGGGACACCCCCAGTTCCCTCGGCAGGAAGAATCCTGCACCTCTTTTTTAAAGGTACAACCGTCGACGGGGGTTAGAGCCCCATCGATTTCGCTACAACTTCCCTATGGTCTTCCGTGTCGCCAAAGATCGAATAGGCCGCCCTGGCCCTGCGATAATACAGGCTTGCGTCATGATCCTTGGTTGTGCCGATAGCGCCGTGGATATGCACGCCATCCTCAGTGACCAGTTTATAGGCCTCATTGCACCAGGCCTTGCAGGTAGACACCTTCCAGTCACAGTCCATGCCTTCCTGAGCCATCCATGCTGCTTCGTAGAGGATGTTCTTGGACATGCTGGCCCGCAGGTACAAGTCAGCCAACTTGTGCTGGATAGCCTGATAGGAGCCGATGACCTGCCCGTATTGCACCCTTTCCTTGGCGTAGGCCACGGCCATGTCCTGCATCGCGACCATGCCGCCGACCATCTCGGCGCACTTGGCGATAGTTGCCTGGCGCAACGCGCTCTGCACTACCGGCCAGCCCTTGTTGACCTCGCCGATAACGTTCTTCTTGGACACGGTGACGTCCTTGAAGGTGACCTCGCACTGCTTGTCGGCGGCAGTGGTATCGAAAGGCGTTATCTTTATGCCGCTTGCCTTCGCATCGACGAGGAACAGCGTGATGCCGTCCTCGGGTTTGCCTCCGCTCTTGGTCCTGGCCACTACGACCAGGCAGTTGGCGGCGGTGGCATACTCGACGAACAGCTTGGTGCCGTTCAGGACGAAGTTGTCGCCCTTGGCCTCCGCCTTCATCTGGATGCAATCGGGGGTATAGCCTGCGCTCTTCTCGGTGAGCGCCATCGTAAGTATCAGTTCGCCAGCGGCGATCTTGGGCAGGAATTCGGCCTTCATCGCCTCCGAGCCCGCCTCAACGATAGGTGGTGTCGCAAGTGCTGCTGAAACAAGGAAGGGGCTGGGCAGGATGTTGCGTCCGACCTCTTCGAATACTACCATCAGGTCCAGGAGCCCCATGCCCATGCCGTTGTACTTATCCGGTATCATCAGCCCGAACCAGCCGAGATCCGCCATCTTGCGCCAGATCTCCGGCGAATAACCCTCTTTACTCTTTTCAAGCTCTCGGACCTTCGCCTTGGTGCACTCGGTGGACACGAACTGGCGAGCCGAGGTTCGGAGCATATCCTGCTCTTCGCTGAAATCAAGATTCATGATTCGCTCCTCTCGTCTTACTTCCTGGGCAGCCCTAGGCCGATCCAGGCGATTATATTTTTCATGATCTCGGACGTGCCGCCGCCGAGCTTGTAACCTGGTGTTATCTGAACAAGGTTCTCGAATTGTCCCCTGATCGGCGCCAGCTTTGTCGTATGCGCCGCCGTGCCGTAGAGACCCATGATCTCGACGCCGGTGAAGGCGCAGCGCTGCCACAGCTCGGTGCTGAAGATCTTGGCTCCGCACGATGCCGAGGCGGCGCCAAGAAGGTCTCCCTTCTCCTGCATCCAGCCGCAGCGATAGCTCATGGCATGGCCTGTCTCAATATCGATAAACAGCTGTGCCAGGCGATGGCGGACGTGCGGGTTGTCCTTTAAAGGTTTGTTCTTCAAATTGTTTTGCTGGCAGAATATCACCAGCTCGCTGAGAGCGCGCTTGATGCCGGATATGACGCCGACGCTCGAGCGCTCAAAGTTCATTGTGGCCTGGGTCACGGCCCATCCCTGGTTCACCTGGCCGACGATATTCCGCGACGGCACGCGCACGTTGTCGAAGAATATCTCGTTGAAGTGCTCGGAGCCGTCCATGCCAGGTATCGGTCGCACGGTAACGCCCGGGCTCTTCATATCGACCAGGAAGAAGGTGATGCCCTTGCTGCGCTTCTGCGCGGGATCAGTCCTAGCCAGCATGAAGCTCCAGTCAGCCCGGTGCGCGCCGGTGTTCCAGCACTTCTGGCCGTTGATGATCCAGTCGTCGCCGTCCTTGACGGCTTTTGTGGTCAGCGAGGCCAGGTCCGAACCGGCGTTGGGCTCACTCCAGCCCTGACACCAGAATTTCTCGGCCTTGGCTATAGGCGGCAGATGCTCCTTCTTCTGCTGCTCACTGCCCATGGCCAGCAGCGTTGGCCCGATCATCCCGATGCCGAGCGGGTCGACGCCGGGCGCGCAGTAGTAACCGATGGAGTCACTGAAGATGAGCTGCTCCATGATAGGGGCGTTGCATCCGCCGTATTCCTTGGGCCATGGCCTGACCAGCCAGCCCTTCTGCGCCAGCCTTTTCGCCATATACTTATTGAAAGGCCAGCCTATATCGTTGTATAGCCCGTCCAATCCCCACATCCACCCCTCCGGGGCCTTGCTCATCTCTTCCTCGAAGAAGGTATCAAACTCCTTCTTCAAGGCTTCTTGTTCCGGGGTAAGTCGGAAGTCCATTTTTACTCCCTTCCTTGGGTTTAGCCTGTATCCCTTATTTTGTTTTTTGAACCTCTGATAAGGTGTCTATTTATCCCCCGGTCCTTCCGCGATACGGAAGGACACCTCTTCTCAGAAGTTCCTTTTATACATGACACATGGCGAGAACTGTGCCCTGTCTCGCCATGCGCCGTGTTGATTCCGTCTGTGTGCTATCCCAGTTCTCTGCCGAAGATGCCGCAGAAGATAGTGCAGTGCGGCGGCTGTCCTCCTAGGTTCTGAGTCAGCCCCAGCTTGGTATTCTTAATCTGGCGCTTATCGGCCTTGCCCTGCAGCTGCTTGTACATCTCGTAAATCATTCTCAAGCCGCTGGCTCCGATGGGATGGCCGAAGCACTTCAGTCCTCCATCGGGCTGCACTGGCAAACCGCCATCGAGGTCGAAGAATCCCGATTCAATATCATCCATCATATGACCGCGCTTGCTGAACTGCAGGTCCTCCATGATAACCGCCTCGGTTAT
>CAYGXY010000243.1:0-7222 GCA_964354045.1 uncultured Dehalococcoidales bacterium | reverse complement strand
GCGAGCTTGTCCGGAGCCGTCTCCCAAAGCTCGTATTCTATATCGAGCTTGTAGTGGTCGAGGGCGGCCTGCTGCATCTGCGGGGATACGGAATGCCCTACCGGATAGCCGATTATTCCAACGTATTTCGTCATCTGTTTTTCCCATCGATATAAGCCTGGAGGATAACGGCAGCGGCCATCGCATCGATATTTGCCTTGCGCTGCTTGCGCTTAGCGCCGCTTTCCTGTAGCAATCGATCTGCGGTTACGGTGGTCAGTCGTTCGTCGCACATGTCGATCGGGATATCAATATAATTTGCAAGCGATTTTGCGAACTCAAGAACCAGTTCGGCTTGAGCGCCGATGCTGCCGTCCATGGAACGTGGGAGCCCGATCACGATCAGTTCAGTCTCATAATCCTGGGTCAGGGCGGCAATGCGCTCCAGGTCCTGCTCTTCCTGCGTCCTCCCGATTACAGCCACGGGGACAGCAATGGTTCCGATGGCCATGGCTACTCCGATGTGTTTATCACCGACATCAAGCCCGATGATCGCCATGTTCGGTCACCAATTCCTTCACCATTTTTAAGGCGTCATCGATCTTCGCGATGTCTTTACTACCGCCCTGCCCCGTCTCCGCCCTGCCGCCGCCGCGCCCGTTGATCGCTTGCGTGATATGTTTGATGATATGTCCGGCGTTCTGCCCTCTGGCCACAAGGTCCGGGGTCGCCATGGCGATGAAATTGGCTTGGCCGTCGAACTCCGCCGCCAGAACCACCAGCACGCTGCCGGCCTGCTCTTTGATCAGGTCGCCCATCTTGCGCAGCGCGTCCATGTCCGATGCGGCCACTCTGGCGGCCAGCACGCGCACCCCGTTTATCTCGACGATTTTATCGATCAGTGAGGCGGCATCGCTTTTGAGCGATTGCTGCTCCGCGCTCGAGGCCTTCTTGCGGATAGTCTCGATCTCTTTTTGTAGCGCGGATATGCGGTTTAAGATATCGGAAGGCTTGGCCTTGAGCGCCTCGGCGATCTCGTCGATCAGCGCCTGTTTTCCCTCGATGTATTTCTCCGCGCCCCTGCCGGTGACCGCTTCGATGCGGCGTATACCGGCGCCGATGCTGCTCTCGCCGGTGATGCATATGAGTCCGATCTCGCCGGTGGTCGAGACGTGGGAGCCGCCGCACAGCTCGGTGGAGATCGACGGCTTGCCGACCTCCATGACGCGCACCTCGTCGGCGTACTTCTCATCGAAGAAGGCCAGAGCCCCGATGTCGACGGCCTCCTTGTAGCGCATGAGTGTGGCCGTCACTTTGTAGTTGCGGCGTATGTTGTCGTTCACGATGTGTTGTATCTTTGCCAACTCCTCTGCGGTGAGGGCCTTCTGGTGGGTGAAGTCGAAGCGGAAGTAGTCCGGCGATACGAGCGAACCGGACTGCCGTATGTGCTCGCCGAGCACCTGGCGCAATGCAGCCTGAAGCAGGTGTGTCGCCGTGTGATTGCGCGCGATGTCCCTGCGGTGTTCCTCGTCCACCTTGGCCACCACGATCTCCTCGGCGGGGATGTACCCCTCCGCCATCTTGCCGCGGTGGATGGTCAGTTCATGTCCTATGTGATAGGTATCCTCCACGACGAAGCGTCCATGCGGGCCGACTATCTCGCCGCTGTCGCCCAGCTGTCCGCCCATCTCGCCGTAGAATGGCGTTTCGCGCAGCACGATCTCGCCTTCGTCGCCCTGTATCAGTTTCGCCGTCTTGGCCCCTTTCGCAGTCATCATTAATATGTCGCTGCGGTGCTTGAGCTTGTAGCAGTCGTCGCCGACGAAACCGACCTCAGGCAGGTTCTCCTTTGTATAAACCTTGGCCGCCGCTTTATCGTCAACCTTGAACTTGTGCGCGGAGCGTGCCTTTTCGCGCTGCTTGTCCATCTCCCGCTCGAAGCTTTCCATATCCACTTCCAATCCGTGTTCGGCTGCTATTTCCCTGGTCACGTCCAGCGGGAAACCATAGGTGTCGTACAGCTTGAAAGCATCGTCCCCGCCGATGGTCTTTTTGCCTGTCTTCTTGATGCTGTCGATCATTTCGTCCAGCAGGTTCAAACCGACGTTGAGCGTCTCCCTGAACCTTGATTCCTCCGCCTCGATGGTGCTGAGGATGAACTTTTGCTCGCGCTTGAGCTCAGGGTACGAGGCGCCCATGCGCTTGATGACCTCGGTTGCCAGGTTGCAGAGGAACAACTCCTCAAGTCCCAGCTTCCTGCCGAATAGCGCGGCACGCCGCAATACCCGGCGCAGCACATAGCCGCGGCCCTCGTTCGACGGTATAACGCCGTCGGCGATGAGGAAGGTGATGGCTCGCGAGTGGTCGGACAGGATGCGTATGGCCCGATCGGCTTCCTCGTTCTCGCCGTAGCGCTTACCCGCGAGCTTGCTGATGTGCTCGATCATCGGCTTGAAGGCGTCGGTCTTGTACACCGTCGTTACGCCCTGCATGATAGCGGCAGTGCGCTCAAGCCCCATGCCGGTGTCGATGTTGGGCTTGGGCAGCGGTACGCGGCTGCCGTCCTTACGCTGGTCGTACTGCGTGAACACCAGGTTCCACATCTCCACGAAGCGCCCGCACTCGCAGTTGGGGCCGCAATCCGGTTTGCCGCAGCCGATCTCCTTACCGAAGTCGTAGTGTATCTCGCTGCATGGGCCGCAGGGGCCGCTGTCGCCGGCGGGGCCCCAGAAATTTTCCTTGGCCCCGAATCGCTCTATCTTCTCCTTGGGGAAGCCGATGTCCTGCCAGTACTGGAGGGCATCTTCATCGTCCTTGTAGATGGTTACCCATAGCCGCTCGGGCGGCATCTTCAGTCGTTCGGTGACGAACTCCCAAGCCCAGGCGATGGCCTCTTTCTTGAAATAGTCTCCGATGCTGAAATTTCCCAGCATCTCGAAGAACGTGAGGTGCCGTGTGTCGCCCACATCATCGATGTCCGTCACGCGGAAGCACTTCTGGCACGAGGTCAAGCGCGGCTTCGGGGGTACCGCCTCTCCGGTGAAGTAGCGCTTGAACTGAACCATCCCCGCCGATGTCAAAAGCAGGGTCGGGTCTGACTTTGGAACAAGCGAGGAGCTTGCTATCCGCAGGTGCTCCTTCTTTTCAAAAAAGTTAAGATATGCCTCTCGAATTTCATTAATATTCACTATTGCCACCTTCGACGTGATTTTAGTGTAAGCGTGTACGCTATGTCAATGAGCTAAAAGATATGTTATACTTGACAAGTGTTAATACGTATGGTATATATGTCCAATCTGCCCCCACGGGGGGTACTGTTATTGTTGGATAAATTGCAATAGATATGCTCAAATTGAGGTGTGGAGTTGTGGTGGGATGTTCCTAAATTCGAAAGAGCGCAATTATAATAAATTGTTCGGATATGGTCCCAGTCCCGGTGGTGGTACTGGGACGTTTGCATTATTTTAGGAAGTAGTTATAATATGTTGGGATTTCGATAAGGAGACGAAGATGGCAAAGAAAACAGAAGGCAACCCCGAGGAAGAGAAGAAACAACAGGTTGATGTTGAGAAAGAAGTAGCCCGCAAGGGTACTTTCAAGATAGCTACAAAAACACTCCCTGCTATTCTGGATGAGATCGATGAAAACATCTGGGATATAGCTAACGCCCTGCGCAGGTCGGAGCAGGCGGCTAAAGAGGCAGGGAAGGCGGCGGAAGCCGCGATACAGGCTGCAAGCGAGGCTGGTTTGCAGGCTGCTGAGGCAAAGGCAGTCGGAGAGGATGTCCAGGCTGCAGCAAGGCGAGCTGAACAAGCTGCGAAGGAAGCAATAGAAAGGGCCAGGGAAGCCGGGCTTTCTTCAGATGAGGCCAAAAAAATAGCTGAGGCTGCGTTGCGGGCAGCGCAAGAGGAAGCGGAGCGGGCTGCCAGGGCTGCTGCTGAAGCTAAACGGGCGGCAGAGGAAGCTGCTCGGAGAGGGGAAGAGGTTGAAGCCAAGGCTGTTGAAATGGGGACTCTAGCGAGTACAACTGCTGACCAGATGGCAGCGCAGGCTGAAGAAGAAGGTCTAAGGGCTCAAGAGAGAGCTTATGCTTCTACTGAGGCTTTAGAGGCGGCTATGAAGGCTGCAACAGAGGCAATTAAGAGGGCTAAAGAGGCAGCTAAGGCTGCTGAAGCGGCTGCCAGTAACGTAGCTGCAAATCCCACTATAGATAATATTGAAATAGCAGGTCACGCAGGTGCTCAGGCCAAGAGGGAATCGGCGTTAACGCTATTTGCTGCCGAGGAAGTAGCGAGAAAAGCAGATTTTGCTGACCTCGCGGGTGATGAGGCGTTAAAGGCGGCCTCCATGTTGACAGGGGTTTTAGGCGAGAGGGTTACTGAGGCTGGTAGACAGGCAAAGAATGCGGCAGCTTCTGGGCTTAAGTTATCTGAGAAAGCTCGCGCGGCATCTGATCTTGCCAGTGCGGCTGGTGATAAGGCTATTGAAGCCGCAAATCGTGCTATTGCCGAGGCGCTGAGGAAAGCAGCGGAAATTGCAGAGAGGGCTGCTCGCAGGGCAGAGGAAATAGCAGCGCAAGTTGCTCGCATGGCGCAGGAGGTTGAAGCCAAGGCTGCTGAAGTAGCTGATATAGCTAGCAGGATTGCTTCTGAGAGAGCGGCAGAAGCTGAGGAACAAGGTCTTAGGGCTCAGGAGAGGGCCTATGCTGCTAGCGAGGCTGTAGATGTGGCTATTAAAGCTGCGAACGAAGCCATTAAGCAGGCCAAGGAAGCGGCAAAAGCGGCTGACGCAGCTGCGGAGGTAGTAACAAAAGCTCCGAATTTAAATAACATAGATAAAGCGCAGGAAGCTGGTTATTTTGCGAAAAAAGTGTCGCAAGAGACATTGTTTATAGCAGAGGAACTGGATAGGAAATCTGATTTCGCTGATCTGGCTGGCGATGAAGCTCTAAGAGCTGCTGCCGCTTTGTCAGGTACACTGGCTGAGAAGGTTGCTGATTCCGGCAAGCAGGCGAAGGAAGCATCTGCTAATGGAATGAAGACGGTGGAGAGGGCTCGTGCGGCATCTGATCTTGCCGGCACAGCTGGTGATAAAGCTCTTATGGCTGCTACTCGTGCCATGCATGCATTTTTGGAAGCTCTGGGCAAGTTAGCAGCTGAGATTCAGTCCAAAACCGGTGAGGCTATAAAGACTATTGAAAGCGCGGTTGCTGAGGCGCTGCGAAAAGCAGAGGCAATGACGGCGAAGGCAGAGGAGATTGCGGCTGACGTTAAGCGCAGGGCTGACCAGGCTATTAAGGCTGCTGAGGCTGCTGCGGCGAGGTCGGAAAGGGTTGCTGCTGAGGCGAGGGCCAAGGCTGAGGCTGCTTTGAAATCCACTGAGGAAGCATTCTCTGATATCATGAAGAAGACACAGGCTATGGTAGATAAAGCGGTTGCAGAGGCCCATGCCCGGGCAATTGAGGCCGCCAAGCTGGTATTAAAGAGCTTCCTCACTTCTTGGCAGTTTGTGGCCATTGTGCTGTCGATTATCCTCATAGCTGTATCGATAGCTGTAGCTTTGAGTTATATGCCGTAGTCAGCATTTAAGCTGAATAGGGAAATTAAATACACCGCCAACAACGTTGGCGGTGTATTATTTTTATCCGGGAGATAAAATGCAGGATTCGCTACAAAATAGTAGCACTTTAATAACTACTGCATCAGGCTTCTCGGCCTGTATTGGAGCGCTTCAGCTAAATGGCTGACGTGGATAGTGGGTTCCTTCGCCAGATCGGCAATAGTGCGTGCCAGTTTTAATACACGATGAAAGGCACGGGCTGAGAGCGCCAGTTGATGCATTGCCGCTTTCAACAATTGCTGCGCCTCAGATTCCACATGGCAGAACAGTTTCACTTGAGAAGGCGACATCTCAGCGTTGCAGTGGATCCTGGTGCCGGCAAACCTGGTCCGCTGGATATCGCGGGCTTCCTCAACCCTTGCTCGAACGGTTTCAGACGGTTCGCCTTTGTGATCGTCTGCGAGCTTCTCGTATTCTATGCGTGGTACCTGAACAAACATGTCTATCCTGTCGAGGAGCGGCCCACTGATACGTTTTTGATACCTTGAGATCGTGCTCGGGGAGCAGGTGCATTCCTTTATCGGATCGCCAAAGTATCCGCATGGGCACGGATTCATGGCGGCCAGGAGCATGAAGTTTGCCGGGAAGGTGACGCTTCCCTGGGCCCGGCTGATAATTACTATTTTGTCCTCCAGCGGCTGTCGCAATACTTCCAGTACGTTATGCCCGAATTCAGGCAGCTCATCGAGGAATAAAACGCCCCTGTGGCTCAGGCTTATTTCCCCCGGCCTGGGCCACCTCCCTCCGCCGACCAGTCCGGCGTTGGAGATAGTGTAATGCGGAGCGCGGTAGGGCCGCTGCATTATCAGGGGCGTGTCGGCTGGCAGCATGCCGCTTATGCTGTATATTTTGGTAACTTCCAGCGCCTCCGCCCTGCTCATCTTTGGCAGTATCGATGGCAGCGAACGCGCCAGCAGTGTTTTTCCGCTGCCCGGGGGTCCGCTCATCAGAAAGTTGTGCCCTCCCGCTGCGGCCACTTCGAGTCCCCTCTTGACGTGTTCCTGCCCTTTAATATCGGCCAGATCGATTTCAGATATAAAGGTTATATTTTCCAGCTCCGTATTTGATTGGTAGTAAGAAATATACAGCTCGTTATTTAAATGCTTGGCTAATTCCGCTAAAGAATTTACAGGCAGTATCTTCATCTCCTGAACCAGTGAGGCTTCACGGGCGTCAATAGCCGGAACAAAGACCGAATGCAGGCCGTTTTCCGCGGCAAGCGCTACCATAGGGAGGATGCCGTGTGTATGTCTTAAACTGCCGTCAAGCGAAAGTTCCCCGAGGAACACCGTCTTTGTGACATCCGCTGTTATCTGTCCTGCACAGATCAGTATGCCGACCGCTATGGGTAGATCATAGGCCGGGCCTTCCTTCTTCATATCGGCGGGGGCCAGATTGACCGTTATGCGTTTTGCGGGGAACATCAGGCCGCTGTTCTTGATAGCGGCGCGCACCCTTTCTTTGGCCTCCTGCACCGCCGTGTCCGGCAGGCCGACGATGTTGAAGGCCGGGAGCCCGGGGGAAATATCAATCTCCACCTCAACAATAGCTCCCTCAAGTCCGACCACGGCACAGCTTAATACTTTTGCGAGCATAATTAATAGACTAATTGGGGTTAATGTGA
>CAYGXY010000242.1:0-4379 GCA_964354045.1 uncultured Dehalococcoidales bacterium | reverse complement strand
GCTCAGGTTCAGTCCTATAGATGTATTCAATCATCGCAAAAACCTGAGCAAAAATATAAGGGGGTGACAGATGTCAGGAATGACTGGCGCAAAAATGTTTTATTTCGTCTGTGCCTGGGTAGTTGCTGGATTGGCTCTATTAGCAACAATTTTGCTCGGTGTTTTCTGGGGTGGTACTGATGGCTTTGGTAAATCCCTAGAGTGTATATTTGTTGGTGCTACCGCATGTATAACGCTGCTTTATCTGTCTGGATTTTTCACCAATCAAATGGCTCTATTCATCAGTGCTATAGCAGTGGGATGCGTATCGCTGCTGTCCCTAGTACTGCAAATCTTCGGCAGCAGAGTATGTGTAGGGGGGTGGGGCTGCGCGTGGGCTGATGGGACATTTATCGCAGGCAGCGTATTCTTTGTCCTATTCCTTGGCTTGTTCTGCACAATTCTATTAATTCACCTGTCAGGTAAACTTGGCGGCGACTAATAAGAGTCGCTTTCATATCAAATCATATCGGGGGCCATTAGCTCAGCTGGTTAGAGCGCAGTCCTGATAAGACTGAGGTCCTTGGTTCGAAACCAAGATGGCCCACCAATATCGAGATTAAGACTAAAAGAGGATGTCCTTATAAAATAGGGCATCCTCTTGCTGTTTTATAATTCCCAAGAAACTATATCTTATTTCAACTGGGCAGAAACCACCTTGTTGAGAGCAGACTGAGCTTTGATGAGCTTCTTATACTTTACTTCGATCTTGTCGAGTTTCTTTGCCAGAACAGCCTTAAGCAAGTCACCCTCTATTTCAGCAACATCGAGCCGCTCATAGTAATCAAGCGTCTCTTTCATGTGTGCAAGCACAATCATGCCCGTAAGTATGGGGTGGTTGTTCGTTACATTCGCATCAGCAAACCTCGTCCCATGCTCCAGCTCTACTTCGAGCCCCATGCGGAAATCCTCAAGGGCGATGCCCATCTTTTTAACATTCACAACGTTGAGGATGACCTTGGCCTCTTTTGCTGTTACCTTCGGCTCCTTAATTTTCGTCCAATCGCTTAAACCTAGTTCCTTGCATGCCCTCTTTACTTCCGCTACGGTTACATACTGTGGAATCTTCATTTCTGCCCCCTTTCTCAAAGAATTTAATGGAACTCAAAACGTAAAATGGTGTATCGATTGTAAGCAACCGCTGAGATTTCTCTGATAGTACAACAACAAGCGGATGTAATCAATTGATTTAGGCGCACTAAGTAATATAATATATCTGCTATACGATTGTTTCAACTATGACATCAATTATCGTTCTCCTGATAGTTTTTGTCCTCATAGCTGTTAGACAAATCGGACGCATACGATTCCAGCTATGGCAGATCATGCTGCTCGGCGCTATAGCCGTTCTGCTGACACAGCAGATATCCCCCTTGAACGCTTTCAAATCTATCAATCTTGATGTCATGCTGTTTCTCTTCGGTATGTTCGTCATAGGACGGGCCATGGAGGAAAGCGGCTATCTCTCACATTTATCATCGAAGTTATTTCGCCAAGCCCGCTCGACAGATGGGCTGGTCCTTTACATCCTATTTGGAATGGGCTTCTTATCCGCTTTCCTGATGAATGATACTCTGGCGATCATCGGCACACCGGTCGTCATCATGCTGGCGAAAAAAAGCGATGTAAATACCAAGCTGCTGCTATTTGCCTTGGCTTTTGCGATCACGATCGGGAGCGTTATGAGCCCCATCGGGAATCCCCAGAATTTACTTATCGCCGTCGATGGCGACGTGCTAAACCCATTCGTTACATTTATAAAATATCTGGCCGTTCCCACAATTGTGAATCTTTTTGTAGCCTACTTCATATTGAAAATCTATTATAAAAAACATTTCCGCGTCAAAAAAATTGCTGTATCGCCAGAACCCATCACCGACAAAGGACTCGCAAGCCTATGCCGCATTTCGCTTGCATTGCTCCTAAGCCTGATATTAATAAAAATAGCGATCGTATCCGCAGGGGTTAAGATCGATTTCAGGTTGACATATATCGCCCTGGCATCCGCGCTACCGATCATCATATTCAGCCCAAAGAGGCTGGGTATAATTAGAAGAATAGACTGGCATACGATGATATTCTTTGCCGCGATGTTCATTTTGATGGCAAGCGTCTGGGAATCTGGTTTCTTCCAGCGCCAACTCGACTCTATGAATCTCAATCTTGCTTCGGTAAGTGTTATCATGATAGTGACAGTAATCGTCAGCCAGTTTGTCTCCAATGTTCCGCTTGTTGCCTTGTATATGCCGACACTGCTACAACTCGGTGCTTCTACGAAAGAACTGATGGCGCTAGCCGCAGGGAGCACCATAGCCGGGAACCTGTTAATCCTGGGTGCGGTCAGCAATGTGATAATAATTCATAATGCGGAAAAGAACGCCAGGGTGACTCTGACTTTCCTCGAATTCGCCAAGATAGGATTGCCGCTAACTGCAATCAACATCTTTGTATACTGGCTGTATCTTTCATTTGTCATGTAACTGCGACATTATTTTGCAACAACGAGATCATCAAAATATTGACAACCGAGAGCAATCTCGAATTTGACATAGGTATTGGCAAACATCGAAATACCTGCTATATTTATTTATCCCTAGTTTACAACAGCTTAGCAGAAATATAGATTAAGGAGGTGTACCGTGGCTTCAAAATACGCAAAAGGCCTTCATGCAGCTTTTACTACTCTGGAGGCCAATCAGAGCTACCTCAAAAATCTGGAGAAACTGAAGGCGGAAGGGTCGGTACCAAAAGACCAGTATGAAGCAATGAAGGAAGAATATGGCCGCAAGATCCCCCCGTCTGAATCTGAGATAAAGGCTATTAAGAACAGGGTTGAGAGGGAGTTGGAAGCGGTTAAAAAAGAGTTGGGAGTAATTAAGAAAGACCTGGATAACCTCAGCACACGGAACAAGGTCGGTGAAGTGCCCCTGGAGAAATTCAGGAGCATGGATTCAAAGATGCGGCGCAGAATGGAACAGATAGAAACGGAGATGGCCGAATTTGACAACCTTTTAAAAGCAAACTGCGCTGCTGATATCTGGCAGGGGGGACATCCGGGAAAGTCCAGCGGCTATTCCGCGCCAAGATTATAAACAAATTAATATATCCATATAATGTTTGGACTGATATAGAGACTAAGAGGCACTGAAGATGCGTTGCCCGGTTTGCAAAGTACCAATGATAATAGTCGAACACGAAAAAATCGAACTCGACTATTGCACCAAGTGTTTGGGCGTATGGTTCGACGCCGGCGAGCTTGATCTTCTGACAGAACGATTGTCATTGGATAAAGAGCCCCTTTCCTTACATGAGCTTTGGGTCTTGCCTGAGGCTAATACTCCAGAAAAAGCCAGGCGTTGCCCGATATGTCGGAAGAGGATGAAGAAAGCACATGTTGGCGAGGAGTCAAGGGTACTTCTCGATATATGCCAGAGTCGGCATGGGATATGGTTCGACAGCGGAGAGGTGAGCCAGGTGCTGAGTCAGCTCAAGTGCAAAGGCCCGGCAACGGGAAAGCAAGGCAGGGTTATTAATTTCATGGGAGAGGTTTTCAAGGCTAAATAGCAGAATAATACTGCTGGTAGGAGGTGTATATGGGTATTGGTGCTATTGTAGGTATCGTAGTAGGCGTAATCGTACTCTTGCTAGTGGTGTGGCTGTTTGCCACCTACAACGGGCTGGTAAGATTGCGCAACCAAGCCAAGAACGCCTGGTCGCAGATAGACGTGCAGCTCAAGAGGCGACATGATCTCATCCCGAACCTGGTGGAAACAGTCAAAGGTTACGCTGCGCACGAGCGGCAAACGCTGGAAGCGGTCACCCAGGCCCGCAACATTGCCGTAGGTGCCGTGGGAAAAGGCGTGGGCGAACAAGCAAAGGCTGAGGGTGGACTGAGTGGCGCTCTCTCCAGACTCCTGGCTGTGGCGGAGCAATATCCCAATCTAAAAGCCAACGAGAACTTCCTGGCTCTTCAGGAAGAGCTATCCTCAACTGAGAACAAAATCAGCTTCTCACGTCAGTTCTATAATGACTCTGTTCTCAACTACAACAATAAAACCCAGACGGCACCATCCAACATTGTGGCAGGCATGTTTGGCTTCAAGTCTAGCGAGTTCTTCCAAGTCGAGACGCCTGCGGAGAAGGAAGTTCCCAAGGTAAGTTTTAATAAATAGATTAGAACAACTCTGATATGTGGGCGCAGATACGGTCAAATAAAATACGTTCCATGATACTGGTAGCTGCCCTAGCGGTAGTGCTACTCTTACTAGGTTATTTCCTAGGTGAAGCCTTCCTCGGCAGCGGCTTGTTTGGCCTGATCATCGCTCTGGTAATCTGGGCGG
>CAYGXY010000241.1:0-3021 GCA_964354045.1 uncultured Dehalococcoidales bacterium | reverse complement strand
CTCCAGTACCGTTTCCCCGTCAGTAGCATCAAGCATGCCGATGCCGGTGTCCCTGAAGTTCTTCTCAAATCGATTTGATAACAGGTCGTACCAGCGGCTCACGCGGTTATAGCTTACCCTGGCTGTTTCGCTGCGCCCCGTGCTAGGAAACTCACCTTTCATCGGACCCTCCTCGCGATAGAGTTCCGTTTGATCCGAAGCTTATTTTTTGTTCGCCTGTTCCTTCTGGTACTTCTTATACATGGGGCACCATCCAGTGTGCCATCTCTAGATGCGGGAAGGAAGTGAGTCGGGATTTTTCTCCGCTTTCAGACGCATCGAGCATGTTTCGCATTTCGATCCCATATTTTTGTCTCCTTACAGCACGCTACCTAATATAAACAAAACGGCCACTGACAGCTTCACGAACGGGCAGATTTTAATCGGTATTATCTTCGTGCGGGCGCCGGTGAGCGCGGTCAGCGCCGCCATTACGAGCAGCATTCCCGCGGATACCCTGTAAACCAGAATCGAAATTGAGTTGGAATGGTCGTACAGCGCGGTGATGAGCATTACCAGCAGGCCGATGAAGATCAGAGTGAACCCCTCGGCGAGCCATTCCATGGTGATGATGCGCCTGTTTTCGGCAGAGATGTCGCCGAAGCCTTTGACGACAGGCCTGGTCGGGGCTAAATGGGCAATGCCCCAGGCGATCGAGACGGCGGAAC
Source organism: uncultured Dehalococcoidales bacterium (assembly GCA_964354045.1). Classification (GTDB taxonomy): domain Bacteria; phylum Chloroflexota; class Dehalococcoidia; order E44-bin15; family E44-bin15; genus JAYEHL01. The sequence continues at coordinate 2,314 of CAYGXY010000241.1, read as the reverse complement.
CGGTGTAGAGCAGAACTTCGTTTGTCATCGCTGTGCTCCGGTAGGGCGGGTTTAACGAAGTGTAACCCGCCGTTTATTCCATATCGGTGGGTTGGAAACCCACCCTACATCTGTACCTTTAGATCTCCTGTCTGTTTTCTAGGGCGCGGGTCAGCGTGACCTCGTCGGCATACTCCAGATCGGCGCCGAAGGGCAGCCCGCGCGCCAGCCTCGTCACTTTGATTTTGAGAGGGCTGATGACCTTCTGCAGGTACATAGCGGTGGCCTCGCCCTCGAGGTTGGGGTTTGTCGCCAGAATGACCTCTTTTACGTCGCTCTTCTTGAGACGGTCGAGCAGCTCACGCAGCTTCAATTCGTCAGGCCCGATGCCGTCGGCGGGGGAGATGACGCCGTGCAATACGTGATACAAACCTTTATAACCGCCGGTGCGCTCAAGCGGCAGTATGTCGAGGGGTTCGGCGACGACGCATATCTTGGTGCGGTCGCGCTTGCTGCCGCGGCAGAATACGCAGGGGTCCTGGTCGGTGATGTTCTGGCAGATGGAACAGAGGATTATCTTATCTTTAATAGCCAGGATGGCCTCAGCAAGTGATCGGGCTTCCTCTTCGGGCATGCGGATGAGATAGTAGGTGAGCCGCTGGGCTGTCTTGGGCCCGATGCCCGGCAGCTTGTGGAATTCATCTATGAGCCGCGAAACGGGCTGCGCGGTTGGCACATAATCGAGATCCAATGCGGCCTCCCATTTTTTACTTCAGCCCGGGTATGTTCATGCCGGCGGTAATGGCATTTATGCGGCTTGCCGCCAGCTCCTGAGATTTCTTCACGGCCTCGTTCACCGCTGTCAGCACCAGGTCCTGCAGCATCTCCACATCGCCGGCGGCCTCGGGCGCGATCTTAACCGATCTTATCTGCTGGTGTCCGGTGATGACAATAGTCACGGCGCCCCCGCCGGAGCTGACCGTCAGGGTCTCGTTCTCAAGTTCCTGCTGGGCTTTCTCCATCTTGGCCTGAAGCTGCTGGGCTTGTTTAAGCATCTTTTGCATGTCCATTATTCGTTCTCCTCGTCAACGGGCGTGGCCCCCATCTTGAGAGCTTCTTCCAGGAGATGGCTGCCTGCTTTTTGCTGTTTTTCTACAATGATGCAGCGAAGTTTATACGGGTTGCCGAATATCTCCTTGACCTTGGCCTCCACCATATGGCGGTATTTGGGGTCCTCTATCTTCTCTTTATGAAATTCGTAGTAGAATCCCAGTACGATGGTATCGTCGTTAATGGATACCGGTTCGCAGGCGCTGCGCAGCAAGGCGTCCAGATTGCCGCGCGATCCCATGCCCTTTGTGGCTTTGACCACCTCGCCCCAGCGTTTGCGTAATATCTCGATATTTATCGGCCCGGTGGGCTCTTTAGCCTTTACTGCCGGAGTGGCGGGGGTGGCTGCCACGGGCTCCGGTTTCGACTCTTTTGGTTTGTCGATTTTGTCGGATGCGTCCGGCGAGGGCAATTTTGGCAAGGGCGATTGGCCAATCGCCCCTACAGGGGTTACGTCGACTGCCTCAGGGGCGGGTTTGGCCTGCTTGGCTTTGCGCGGAGCTGCCTGAGGCTTTTCCGTGACAGGCGCTGGAGTCGATATAGGCTTCTCCGCCTTGACCGCTAGCGCCTCGGCTTTCTCGACAACGGGCGCCGCATGGCTGGCACGGTCGTCCCTGGCCCTGACCGTGCATTCGACAAGCGCCAGCTCCATGGGCAGCGAGGAGAAACCGTCGGATTGCATCTCTACCTCGCGGAAGAGCCTGGCCGCCTTGGAAAGCTGCAGCATAGTGGCCTTTTCCGCCATCTTTTTCATCTCGGCGATGGCTTCCCTGGGCGCGTCCACCGCCGTATCGGCCCCGCCCTTGAGCAGGATGAGGCCGCGCAGGTACTCCACCAGCTCGCGGCAGAACTGCTTGAGGTCCACCCCGTCCTGGGTGACGCTGTTTAATGTATGCAGACCAGTGGTCAGATCGCTATCTACTATGCATTTGGCAAGCTCATGTGCACGCACGTCTCCGGTGATGCCCAGCATTATTCTCACCTGAGCCAGGTCGATGTTGTTTCCGTATTGCGCGGCCAGCTGCTCCAGCAGGTTCTCGGCGTCGCGCATAGAGCCCGTGGCGCTGCGGCTTACGATATTGAGCGCTGCCTCCTCTATCTGTATCCCTTCGCTCTTACAGACCTCGGCCAGCCTCTTGGTCATGGCCGCCTGCGGGATGCGGCGGAAATCGAAGCGCTGACAGCGTGACAGTATGGTCAGTGGCACCTTATGCGTCTCTGTTGT
>CAYGXY010000240.1:0-3028 GCA_964354045.1 uncultured Dehalococcoidales bacterium | reverse complement strand
TAACGCACCAGAAGATTACACCGGGGAACACAGCAACGGGATTTAACGTGAATTGCTACAAGTATCTCAGGTGGATACTTAACATTGATGCAGGCACTGACGAACTGACCGTGGGTTCATGGATTGTAGGTGCATCCAGTGGGGCAGTAGCCAAGGTGTTAAGTATGACCATCTCAACAGGTGATTGGGGTTCAGACAATGTTGCTGGCTACGCTATCTGCGACTCATGGAATGGCACTGCATGGACTGACAATGAGAAGGTCAAGATGGCAGCGGACGCTACATGCGCTGATGTGAATGGGCCTATGAAGTCTCTGGAAGAGGGTTATCCATTCAAAGGGTGCATGGCTAAGGCAGCCTTGGTCAGTGCCTACGCCAACACAGAACTTGTCTGCTTTGACGGTAGCACACCAGACCAGACAGCTTTGGTTGGTCAGCCAATGGCAGCAGCCAGTTCCATTATTCTGGCAGACATTAACCAGATACGGAACTTCAAGGCCATAGACTACACAGCGAGTTCGGCTGGCATCATCCAGGCAACCTTCTTCTTTTAGGAGATAACATGGCTGTACCGAGCAAACCGTCCATACCAAGTGTGGCTGTTCAAGCAAAGGGTGGTATCCGATAGTGGTAGAACTGAGCCAAGAATACATAGCTACCCTGAATGATATGTCTGGGTTCTTCTCCTTCAAGCCCAACTTTATCATTGGCTGTCTAGGTCTGTCTGACAAGAAGATCAAGGCAGTGATTAAGGGGAACCAGGCAGGGGGTACGTCTACCGTAGCCTATGACTATGTCAGGCGCATCATGGGGATCCATCCAATCGAGAAGCTGAACTTACGACCTGACAACCCTATCAGGATCATACGGTTTGCCTCAGAAACTCTACCCAACGAAGCTGGCACTGGGGGAGAGGTTAGGAACACCATCTACCCTCAGATAAAGAAGTTCTTACCTAACTCGTTAATCCTCAAGGACATAACAGTTAGGAAGCCCGTGGTCACAGTTCGCTGTGTCCAGGGTGGCGCTCCAATCCAACTGGAATACGTGTCTTACGGTCAGGAAGTCCAGTCCCAGGCAGGAGTCCAACGGTTCTCCATCTACTTAGACGAGGAGTCACCTCAAGGGTTCTACGAGGAACAGTTACCCCGGTTGATAGCAGCAGATGGCGACTTAATCATGGGAGTTACCCTTACCGAGAAACTCACCTGGATGTTTGACGAAGTACTAGAAAGAGCCTCTGTCATCTATAACTCTCCCACCATCATTAGATACATGAAGGAGAAGTACGGGAGAGACTTAAAGTTTAGAGAGGATACGGGCAGGAACTCCAGTGTAGCAATCATCAGGGCAGCGACAGATGATAACCCAACACTCGACCTTAACGTAATCAACGAGATAATGTCGGTCTATGATGACGAGTCCACGGTAGAGTCCAGACGCTATGGCATCCCTCACCAAGCCTCTGGGATCATCTTCAAGGACTTTGACCCCAACATCCATGTGATTCAGAGGGATAAATTCTTTGAGACAGGACTCCCTCATACCTGGTTTCATGTCCGTGGCATAGACTTCCACGAGCACACTAACTGGGCCGTACTCTGGGTCAGCCTATCCCCTCAGAACGAGGTATTCATCCACCAGGAGTATAACCCGTCCCCAGACCGCATGGTAACACTCCAGATTGGCAAGCAGGTAGCCATGCGAAGTGGAGATTATACCTTTAAGATCAACCTGATAGACCCGTTAAGTGCGAAGAAGCAGGTTAACACGGGACTCTCAGCCCTTGACGACTTTAACAACATATTCAGGGAGTTTAGGCATGAAGGCATTGGTACGGGAGGCTACTGGACTACCTGGGACACCAAGTCTTCCCGTGGCAGGGACGAGATTAGAAAGAGACTCAAGAATGCTAAGCTCTGCCAAAGGCCGTTCAACAACCGAGTTATTTCTCCGGAGGGACGGGAATCTTTTCTACCTACACTATGGGTCTGCAACACTTGTCCTGAGACGATCTATTCCTTCCGTAACTGGAGATGGGACGAATGGGCCAGCAAAGAAGCCCAGATTACCAAGGATGAAAAGAACAAGCCACAGGAAAGGCACTCGCATTTCCCAATAACTGTTGAGTGCATAATGAAACACCCTGCTTTCAACACGGGGAGATTCAAGGAAACAGTGTTACCCCACAGAGACTCTCCGTACCATGTCTCCATGAGGGCAAGGCCATGAGTGTTGAGGAACTGAGTGAGGAAGAATGTCAGGTACTTAAGGAAGCGTCAATGGGTCTGGCAATACTGAGACGGGATAACCCTCACTCAGACTACGAGGTATTCTTTAGTCAAGACAGTAAGCACTACATTATAGTTGAGATACCCAGGACCACAGAGGTAGGTTATGCCTGAGATAAAGCATAAGTACAAAGAGGACGTTGAGAGACACATTACCAAGCAGATAGTGGACGAGGAATATGCAGTATCCAAGGTAGCCAAGTCCACAGAGATGATGGAGTTTGAGTCCACCGTTGACATGCTGGAGTGTAAGCGGAACGAGAAGGACTATGACTGGATGAGCGACATATTCATCCCGGAGTTACCTTCCATAATCCTCACTGATGCCTCTAACTGGGCCTCTCAGTACTTCCAGACCCGTGACTTTGTGGAAGTAAAACTGGAAGGTACGAAGGAAACAGACAAGCAGAAATGCGAGGCAGCCAAGAAGTGTATCAATCAGACTCTCAACCGTGTTGGCTTGCATCACTACCAGAAGTATATACGAGCCAGGACGATTAACTCCCTACACGGTCAGGTCTACATAGTCTGCTGGTGGGAGAAGAAGAAGGCTAGCAAGGTGACTGGGTATCAAGACCAAACAGAACAACTGGGGGTAGACATTTATGGGAAAGAGATTACAGACCCTGAGACTCAAGTACCCGAAACACGGACTACACAAGTCCCTGTCATGGGAGAGGAAATCCTTTACGATCACTTCGCCTATGAGGTTGTGGATCCACGGAACGTCTTTACCG
>CAYGXY010000239.1:0-11618 GCA_964354045.1 uncultured Dehalococcoidales bacterium | reverse complement strand
GAAATGATACAACAAAAACCTCTCCATCCCGCGCCACTTCAATTATTTCCCTATGCGGCTGCGGACGGACAACCTCCACTTCTTCCTTCTTAGATTCACTAGGGGCTAGCGTATCAATCACATGACAGGCAGCGGCCATCAGGGGTGCGACGCCCTCTCTTGTAGCCGCAGAAATACAATATAACGGCAAGCCAGTACGTTTAAGCTTTCTCTTCAGCTCAGGTATGCGATCCCTCACATCAGGGATATCGATCTTATTTATAGCTATAATCTGCGGTTTTGCCGCTAGGTCGGGACTGAAAAGGGCCAGCTCCTCATTCACCTGCTCCATATCGGCCTCCGGGTCGGCAGAGCTTCCATCTATTAAATGTATTAGCACTCTGGTACGCTCGGCGTGACGTAGAAAATCATGACCAAGACCAATGCCTCGATGCGCCCCCTCAATCAGGCCAGGTATCTCCACCAACACAAATGTCCTATCACCAACCGACACAACACCCAGAACAGGCTCTTTTGTTGTGAAAGGATATTCCGCAATCTTAGGTCGCGCAGCTGATGCCGCAGCCAGCAGGGTAGATTTTCCGACACTCGGATGGCCGATAATACCTACATCACCAAGGAGCTTCAACTCAAGGATAAGCGAGAGTTCCTCACCCTTTTCCCCCTTCTGCGCGATACGGGGTGCCTGGTTAGTAGATGAGGTAAAGTGAACATTTCCCTTACCGCCACGACCCCCCTTCGCTATAACAATGGACTGCCCATCACCGATAAGATCCGAAAGAAGTCGACGGTTATGGGTTTCCATATTGAATACCAGGGTACCGAGGGGAACAGGCAAAATCAAATCCTCGCCATTCCTGCCATGCATCTTTTTCGATGCACCCTTCGAGCCACGGCCCGCGTTGAACTTTTTTCTGCCTTGATGGTATTTTAGCAGAGTATTCTCATTTCTATCCGCTTTTAGTATTACACTCCCTCCATCTCCACCATCACCACCATCAGGACCGCCAAAAGGGATGTACTTCTCTCTTCGGAAACTAATTACTCCATCTCCACCATCACCAGCTTTCACTACTATTTCAACCCTGTCAATCAATGAACCCCCTTATTATTGGAGTAGCTATTATAAGATTATCCTGTAATATGTAACTTAGTTATGTATTAACAATAACATATAACATGGTGGATAAGTGTGCAAGTGCCTATTTTAAACCCTAGTGCTTTACATATACTAGTGCATGTTATGTGCAGGTAATGTGTTTTACCGAGGATAGGAGACCTAAAAAAGTTTTTAATAAAGCACTATGTCTGGAAGCAGAACATTAACATAAAGACCTGCGACTTCTGCACACTCTAGAGGAGTTACGCACCGAATTAGACGGGTTATGCACAATTTTGGCAGAAATATGTAATCTTAGACATCGCTCGCGCGGCCACTTTGGTATATACGATCGCGTATATCTAAAACGTCCCGGCGCAAAGCTGCGTTGCCCTCAATCTCGCTTTCAATCTTGTCGTAGCCTCGAATAATAGATGAATGGTCCCTGTCACCTAATGCTTTTCCTATAACATTGTAGGAACATGCTGATTCTTCCCGTAATAGATATACTGCCACATGCCGCGCCTTGGCGGTGAGTTTGTCGCGTCTCTTGCCGGTCAGGGTATCAGGGGGGATATCAAAGTGCTTGGCGACAGCTGCCAGCACTACAGGTATCGATGGCGTACGGCGGGACGTATCATCCATAGACTCATCCAGCGCCTCTGAGACCAGTTCAATTGTGACAGGTTTTTCTTTTGCTCGTGAAAGAGCAACAATGCGGTTCAACGATCCCTCTAACTCACGTATACTCTTGTGTATCCTGTGAGCTATAAAAAGAATGACGTCCTGGGGGATGACTACCTTATTCTCTTCCGCTTTAGCCTGGAGGATGGCCATACGGGTCTCCAGGTCCGGGGGCTGTATATCGGTCATAAGGCCCCATTCAAAGCGTGACCGCAGCCTGTCCTCGAGAAGATTTATGGCCTTTGGCGGGCGATCGCTGGTGAGAACAATCTGATGGCTGCCATTGTGCAGATCATTGAATGTATGGAAAAAGCCTTCCTGTGTTTGTTCTTTGCCTCCGATAAACTGAATATCATCTATCAGCAGTACATCCACGCTGCGGTATTTCTGGCGGAAGTCCTCGGTTTTGCCTTCTCGAATGGCTTTGATAAATTCATTAGTAAACTGTTCAGTGCTGACCAAAAGTGCATTGAGTTTGTTTTTAGTGACAGCATGACCGATGGCGTGCAGAAGATGGGTCTTGCCCAGTCCCACTCCGCCGTAGATGAAAAGTGGATTGTAGGTGTAGCCCGGTTTTTCAGCTACCGCGCGAGCTGCGGCTTCTGCCAGGCGGTTGCAGCTGCCCACTATGAAGGAATCGAAAGTATATTTGGGATTGAAGCCGTTATACCCGTTCTTGCGGTAAGTCCCATTGTTCGATGATTTATTTGATTTGCTGTTCTTTGGTTTTGGTGAAGTATCTTGCTGTTGTATCTGGAATGTTAATTCGAGTTCTTTCCCCGTGATTCTAATAAGTGTTTTTTGAATAATAGATGCCAGGCGCTGTTCCAGGTAATCTATAGCAAACGGAGAGGAGACTCCTATTGTAAATTTATCCCCATCAAAACTTAAACCAGTGGTATCTCGAAGCCACGTGTCGTAATTTGTCCGGCTGATCTGTAGTTGTAATTCCCCTAACGTTGCCTCCCAGATTTCCTTAGCAGATTCGTTAACAGGCATCTGTTAAAACTCCTTACCTTCGGGTTCCTGTTTGAACCAATTCTAACCAGTCAGAGCCTCAAAGTCAGAGATATCGTGTCCACCTCAAGGGACAGGAACACCCTGATAAATTTGGCAGCTTTTAAGTTGTTGATTTCAATATACTGCGGGGGGCAGGTGTAAAGATAACAGAATCTGCACCGCTGGTCAAGGGGTTTTCGCCGCAATTTTTACTAAATTATTGAGCAATTTCCCCGCGAATTTTACCTTGTACCCATATCGGTGTTACAATCTATTACGCTATGCGTATCGTATTTATGGGCGTACCAGAATTTGCGGTGCCTGTATTAGTGCGCCTGGTTCATAGTGAGCATCAGGTAATTGCAGTGTATACAAGGCTGGACAAACCGTCTGGCCGGGGGCGCGGGATTTCCGAATCACCGGTAAAGCATATCGCTGAGGAAATGGGGCTGGAAGTACGGCAGGTAGAGAGCTTTAAAAAGGCCGACGATGTAGTTGATTTGGCCGGTCTTAAACCAGATATTATAGTCGTTGCCTCCTTTGGTATAATACTTCCTCAATCAGTCTTGGATATATCTCCATGCAGTTGTCTTAACCTTCACCCATCACTGTTGCCGCTGTATCGCGGGCCCACGCCGATACCGGCAGCTATTCTAGCCGGTGATGATGTTACCGGGACCTCTATCATGCTTATAGATAAAAACATAGATAGCGGGCCTATACTGGCACAGCGAAAGGTTCCTATTGAGCCTTCAGACACCACTCAGTCGCTTACGGAAAAGCTGGCGCATAGCTCTGCTGATTTATTGATGGAAACACTGCCGGGATGGCTTTCCTGCTCTATTACGCTGCGCCCACAGAGACATGAAGACGCGACTTATACAAAAATGCTTAACAAAAATGATGGGGCGCTCGACTGGCAGCTTCCCGCTATAGAGTTGTGGCGCAGGGTGCGTGCTTATTATCCGTGGCCTGTAGCCTTTACTTCATGGAACGATAAAGGGATACGAATTTTAGAGGCTTTACCACAGTCGGGGCAGCTTGATGTGTCAGGGCGCGTTCTCGATTTGGGCTGCGGTGAGGTAGGGGTGCAGACCGGTAGCGGGATACTCAAGCTGGTGAGAGTACAGGTTGAGGGGAAGAAAGAGATGGGAATAGCGGAGTTTGTTCGCGGGCAGCGCAGCTTTGTCGGCTCTATGCTTCCTAGTTAAATCTATGAGTCGATAGGAAGACGAGCGTCAGCGCCCCGTTGATCCATGCCCTCCGGTGCCCCTCTGAGTTGATGATAGTGCTTCTGCCTCGATGATCTTCACGTTGGGCAGTTTGTGAATGACCAGTTGCGCGATTCGATCTCTATGTTTGATTTCGAAGCTAACGCCGGGTGTCACCATATACATTGTTACCATGACCTCGCCTCTGTAGTCGCTATCAACTGTTCCGAGAGTTACGCCTACACCTTTCGCTGATAAGCCAGAGCGAGGGCGAATCTGGGCGTCGTATCCCGGCGGAACCTCTATGGCGATACCGGTTCCAATCAGCTTAGGGGTTAGGTTTAGCTGTATAGAGCCTCCGTCATCGATACAGGAGTGCAAGTCGAAGCCGGTAGCTCCCGTAGTAGCACGACGCGGCAATTTGGCCTCAGGTCGCAGTTTCTTTACCTTCAGGTTCATGTATCGAATACGCCTCGTATAGATTTTCGATTTATTATCTCAGTTCACATCTTTATAAGCAAGAACTCGTCGTTAGTGGAAGCTCTGGTTCAATTATTATCAACCCCCTGTCATCCCCCATTCTTGGTCCTTCCATGATAAAACTATTTGGAAGGATTCCGCGGAAGGACACCTCTTTTTTGGCATGTCATTCTGAATCCTTCCCCTGAAGGATTCAGAATCTCGACAAGATCCTGCGGTCTTATTGCTTCCTAAAGAAAAATATCCGAGGCTGGCTAACATTCGTTGGAGATATTGGCTAAAAGAAAGAGGGCTTCGATACCCGAAGCCCTCTTTTGTTAATATCTGCGTAGAGGTTATTTTTTCTTCTCAGGCTCGGCTTTTGCTTTAGCCTTGCCAACCTCAGCTTTTCCTTTAACCTCGACCTTGCCTTTGGCCTCGGCCTTTGCCGGCTCTTCAGCACCTTCTTTAGCCTCGCCCTCAGCGCCCTCAGCTGCCTCTTCGCCTTCCTCAGTAACCTCTGCTACTACTACTGGTTCTACTTCAATCTTCGCTTCCATGATCTTGACTATGATCTGGTCGGGATCGTTCAGTACTACTACCTTTGCCTCTGCTTTGAGATCACGTATGTGAATAGCCTGGCCCAACGCGACCAGCACCGAGAGGTCAACCTCGATATGCTGTGGTATATCGGCAGGCAGGGCTTCAACGTGCAAGGAAGTCAGGTTCTCAATCAGCATGTTGCCCTTGCCTTTAGCCGCTGACGACTCGCCGATAAACATTATGGGGACCTCAACGCGGAGCTTATGGCTCATATCGACTTGGAAAAGGTCGACATGCAATAGCTTGCCGTTTAGCGCATCACGTTGTACATCGCGAAGCATTACCTGTTTGGATTTTTTATCCCCTTCAATTTTAAGCGAGATCAATGCATTGCGGCCGGCTTTGTTAATCAAACGTCTCAATACATCAGTTTCAGCCTGAAGCGAGATCGAATCCATGTTAGGCCCATATAGATTTATCGGAATGATCCCTTCACGTCGAAGGGCCTTCACTTTTTTCCCTCTAATCTCCCTAGTATTTACCTTGAGTTCATCCTGTTTCACTTTTTACCCCCTCCAAATGACGCAAAGGCAATTATACTATACTCCGATTTTGGAGTCTAGTTGGTAGTTTCATCCTAAGGAAACTTTGAGTAAGTATTATCAACCCCCTGCTGTCCCCCAATCATGGGGGACACCCCCAAATCCCCGCCAGAGGGATCACCCTCTGGACTTCCCGATTTTGATTAACAATTGCTTAGGAGGAAAGATAGTATATCCCTAAAACCCCGGCAGGAGGAGGGAGATGGAGGCTTGTGATAGTTGGACGAGAATTAACAGTCGCATGCCCAAAGAATACACTGACTCCCATCGGGGGAGTGTCGCTTCAAAGGTCTCCTATAAAATGTAAGAGGCGTAAAAATCATATAAATTGGCACTCGTTGACACTCGAATCTGGGTAAAGTATAATCGTACTATGCCGAAGCGTACCTGGCAACCTAAGAAAATTTCTAGAAAACGAGTACACGGTTTTCTTGAGCGTATGAGCACCAAGGGGGGGCGTTTGGTTCTGCGGAGGCGGAGGCTTAAGGGACGCTGGAGACTAACTCCATCGTAATCGTGACGTTACGATGGTCGCGTGATGAAAAAAGCAGCGCGGCTTAAAGGCAAGAAGGAGTTTGATACAGTTTTTTCCGAAGGCAGGGCCTTGGCCAATAGCTTCGTAGTGCTGAGGGCCGTACCTAATAGTATCGGTGTGAGCCGGTATGGTATTGTGGCGGGGCGGAGGCTGGGGAATGCAGTGGTGCGCAACAGAGTGAAGCGGCAGTTGAGGGCGATGGTGACAAATATCGCGGCGAGTGAAGGGTGGGATGTGGTGCTGGTTGCGCGTAAAGCTGCTACGGAAACAGATTATCATACGCTGGAAAGTGCTACACGAGAGCTGTTTGCCCGCGCGAGGTTGCTGGGTGAGGATGAGAGCACGGAGTGAAAAAGTCTTTATTACAATTAATAGCCTGTTACCAGAAAACCATATCGCAGATTAGGCCGCACAGTTGCCGTTTCGTTCCAACATGCTCTCAATATACCTTTGAGTCGATTGAACGCTATGGCGTTGCTCGCGGCGTCTGGGCGGGAACAAAGCGACTTGTCAGGTGTCATCCATTTAACGAGGGCGGGTATGATCCGGTACGTTAATTATATGGCTCTCCGCTGTCGAAGATTGAATGCAATGAAGTTTAAATCTTTATCGATATCGCTTGTTGTCATATGCAGTTGTGTATTGCTTACCGGCTGCCTCGGGACCTCCGTAGCTTCAAAGGGATGGTCGGGGCCAGTGACTTCCAACGGCTCCCTCTACGTTGGCTCTATGTCGGGGAAGGTTATTGCATTCGATGATATAGGGGATGGGGGCAGCCACTTCATAAAGTGGCGCTATCCTGACGAAACGGTGATTTCTTATATTTACAGCGACCCAGTTATCGATAATGGGTATGTCTACATCGGATGTTACAACGGAAAGGTCTATGTGCTTAATGCTAGCCGTGGGTATCGAGAGTGGATTTATCCGTCGGATGACTATCTTGGAGCTATAGTAGGCAGCCCGGCTGTTGTGGATGGAACGCTTTATTTCGGCAGCTCGGATAAGAAGCTTTACGCGATTAACACGACAACTAGAGAGCAAGAGCAAGCTTGGCAGCAGCCGTTCGAGACCGGGGGCAAGATATGGTCAACGCCGGTGGTTTACAACGGAACGGTTTACGTCGGCTCTTTCGATCATAAACTGTATGCTGTAGACGCGGAGAGCGGCTCCGAGCTGTGGGAGTTCTCCTCCGGGGGGGCAATAGTGGGCACCCCGATAATTTACAATGATGCTATCTATTTCGGCTCCCTGGACCAAAAGTTCTATGCCGTAGATATTGCTACAGGGGCTTTAAAGGAAGGATTCACTCCGTTTAAAGCGGATAACTGGTTCTGGGGAAAGGCCGTAGCATATAACGGGAATATAATCGCCGCTAGCCTTGATGGCAAGCTTTATGCTCTGGATGCTGAGAGTGGTAATAAGTTATGGGAGGCTGAGACAGGCGGGATCATACGAGGTACTCCGGCCCTGGTTAATAATCGTGTTGTAGTCGGCACCGATGAAGGCTCAAGCAGGGGCAGGGTTTATTGCTATGATGCCGACACCGGCGAACGACTTTGGCTGTATCCTTCAGAAGAAGTAGATCCTATGTATGCTATTCATGCATCTATCGGTTCTAATGGCAGCGTAGTTTATGTGCATACTACAAACCAGAAAATCTATGCTTTTGATGTAGAGCAAATGGGTGCAGAGGCACGATATTTGTGGACTACATCCACCGGTGGTGGTGAATGACCACTGACAGGATGAAGCTGCCCAAGGGAGTCTTTCCCAAATTAGGCAAGAAAAATCTGATATTGCTCGGCGTCGTTCTTGCCTTCATGATCGTTGCCTTGACCGTTGGCATAATGGACTTCTGGAACATCGTACTTCTCCAGCCCATGCTCAACTTCCTGATCGTCCTGTCAAATGTTTTCTTCCATAATTTCGGTATCGCGATCGTCGTATTGGTGATAATCGTCCGGTTGCTGATGCTCCCCGTAACGTTGAAGCAGTTGCATTCGACTAAGGCCATGTCTTCGCTGCAACCAAAGCTGCAGGAGATGCAAAAGAAGTATGGAGGCGACCGCGTAAAACTTCAGCAGGAAATGGCCAAGGTATACAAGGAATCAGGCGTAAATCCGATGGGCTGCCTATGGCCTATGCTTATCCAGTTCCCGATCTGGATAGCCCTCTATCAGTCGATATTGAAAGCGCTGGCGGCGACGCCTGAAGATCTGATGGGCCTTTCGGACAGGCTGTATTCTTCGTCTTATATTATTGGAGCAGTACCATTAAACGAGCAATTTCTATGGCTTAACCTTGGTCAGCCGGATAAGTATTACATCATGGCTATACTGGTGGCCGCCAGCATGTGGGTGCTCCAGAAGATGTCCACGGTCCCCACGTCTGATCCCAAGCAGCAGTCCATGAATAACATGCTGGTCTGGCTGATGCCGTTGATGTTCGGTTTCTTCACCATCAGCTTCCCCAGCGGGTTGGCGGTGTTTTGGTTAATATCGAATGTTATAGGAATAATAACGCAGTATTTTATTACCGGATGGGGGACATTATTTAAGAGGGCTCCGAAGGCCGTAGCGCTAGCGGCGCCGAACATTTCAGGGACAGAACTTCCCAAAGGAGCAGACCTTAAGGATAAAGAGGCCTCCGGAGGGGTTAATCAGAAGGGGTCGGCGGATGGACAGTCTCGAGAAAAGCGCAAAGACAGTAGACGAAGCCATAGAGCTGGCGTTAGAAGAGCTCGGCGCAAGTCGTGAAGAGGTAGAGATAGTTGTTCTAAAGGAAGGCAGATCCGGGTTCTTGGGGATTGGTGGCAGTGGAGCTACGGTCAGGGTCTTCCGCCGTCATGCTGATGAGACGGTAAGGGAGGCGGTTACAGTAGCGAGAGAGATCCTTGAACAGCTGCTTTCGCTGATGGATATTGAAGCGGTAGTTGAGGAGAAGAAACCCAGCGAGGGTGGACATGCACAGTTCAACCTTGAGCTCAAAGGTGATGACCTGGGTGTATTGATAGGGAGGAGGGGGCAGACTTTAGCGTCATTGCAGTATTTACTCTACCTCATGGCAGGCCATCGTTTGAAGGTTCATGTTCCCTTGAGTATCGATGTAGAGGGATATCTGGAAAGGCGCAACGAATCTCTACAGGGATTGGCTTTACGCATGGCGGAGCGGGTGATCACCACCGGGCAGATAGCAGTAATGGAGCCTATGCCGCCAAGGGAACGCAGGATAATTCATCTGGCCTTGAAGGATTTCAAAGGGGTTGTTACACAGAGCATAGGTGAAGGTGAATATCGCAAGGTAACCATTGTTCCTCATAAGTAAAACAGCAGTTGATTTTGGCTTTTATAACGTTATAATCTATATCTGTAAAAGTGAAGACGGAGAAGAGTAAGGGGAGGACGGAGCCCAGCGAGTCTGGTATGGTGTGAGCAGATGCAACCGAGTCCCTGAAAATCACTCCCGAGCTGCCAACCGAACGCGAACATATCGTCAGTAGATTTGGACGGTTTCGTCAACCGTTATAGAAGACGAGGGCATGAAGTGTGTCTTAAATGAGGGCCTTGATGGGAATTAGGGTGGTACCGCGGGCATTCAGCTCGTCCCTTGTGGACGAGCTTTTGTATTTTATGGGGCGTTCGTGGCGGATGGTCATAGGATGGGTGGGCACAGTCCTTCCGATACCGGAAGGATGCCCCTACGCGATGGTATTTTGATTGTAGGGGCGTATCGCGATACGCCCGCTCTGGATTGTCCGATCAAGTCGGGCGATGACGATAGCTATCGGCGAAGGTGAGGAACACCTTCGCCGGCGTAGAGGCGAGAAGAGAGTTGCACATGTTCGAACCAGTATCAAGCAGGATTAGTTTCCCGGAGATGGAAAAGCGCATCATCGCTTTCTGGAAGGAGAAGCGCATCTTCGAGCGCAGCGTGGAGGAGCGCGATCCGTCGAAACTGTATGTATTGTACGAGGGGCCTCCCACCGCCAACGCCAGCCCCGGCGTGCACCACGTGCTGTCGCGCGTGTTCAAGGATGTGATGCCGCGCTACAAGACGATGAAGGGCTTCCGCGCGCCGCGCAAGGCGGGGTGGGATACGCACGGCCTTCCCGTGGAGCTTTCCATTGAGAAGCAATTGGGATTCACCTCAAAGGAAGATATCGAGAAATACGGCGTGGAGGCCTTCAACAAGCTGTGCCGCGACAGCGTCTTCAGCTATGTAGAAGAGTGGAAAGAGATGACCGAGCGCATCGGGTACTGGGTGGATATGGAGCACCCGTATGTTACGCTGGACAATAGTTATATTGAGACGGGGTGGTGGGTCATCAAACAGCTCTGGGATAAGGGGCTGGTGTATCAGGGCTATCGCGTCACCCCCCACTGCCCGCGCTGCGGTACCTCCCTCAGCTCGCACGAGGTGGCGCTGGGCTACGACGAGGTCGACGACCCGTCGGTATATATCAAATTTAAGATTGTCGCCGACCCCCTGAATGTCTTGAAAGGCGCCGATTTGGCGCAAAAACCCGCCTATTTGCTCGCATGGACTACGACACCATGGACGCTGCCCGGCAACACCGCCCTTGCGGTCGCGCCGAACGAGGATTATGCGGTCATGGAAGGCGAGGGCGATTACCTCGTTATGGCTGCCAAGCTGGTCGGACTCGTCGGCCTGGAGGGCTACAGCGAGGTCGGCAGGGTCGCCGGCGCATCTCTGGAAGGCGTCGAATACGAGCCGCTGTTCAACCCGGATAAGTTCGGCATCGAGCGCAAGCGCTTCAATAAGGGCGGGGCGCTGGCGTTGCAGGAGCCGCAGGACGACCTCACCTATCGAGCTATCGTTGCCGATTTTGTATCGATGGAGGACGGGACCGGCATCGTGCACATCGCTCCATCTTTCGGTGAGGACGACTTCTCTATCGGTATAGAGAAATGCCTAAATTTCGTCCGCGACTATGTCGGATTGAACGGTGTGATAAAAGGCAGCTACCCCTTCGCCGGCAAGTTCGTGAAGGACGCCGATCCGCTCATCATCAAAGACCTGAAGATACGCGGGCATCTGTATCGCAAGGGGAAGATCAAGCACACCTACCCCTTCTGCTGGCGCTGCTCCACGCCGCTGCTGTACTACGCTAAGCCTTCGTGGTATATACGCACGACGGCCAAGAAGGAGCGGCTGATCTCCGGCAACGATGAGATCAACTGGTACCCGGAGCATATCAAGAAGGGACGCTTCGGGGACTGGCTGGAGCACAATGTCGATTGGGCTTGCTCGCGTGAGCGCTACTGGGGCACGCCGCTGCCGGTGTGGCGCTGCGAGTCCTGTGGTAACTCTGAGTGCGTTGGTGGTATTACCTCGTTAAAAGAGAAAAAAGGTTTCTCCGGTTTCAGGGAGCCTCTGGATTTGCATCGTCCCTTTGTGGATGAAATTACCTTTGATTGTCCTAAGTGTGGTAAGAAGATGAGACGGGTGCCCGAGGTTATTGA
>CAYGXY010000238.1:0-3551 GCA_964354045.1 uncultured Dehalococcoidales bacterium | reverse complement strand
GGGGCGAAAATTTTTTCGCCCCTACACGATGACCAAAATATTGGGGGATTGTATCTTTCTACAATGACAAACTTCACTCTTGTCAAATCAAGAAAAGACATAGCCGAGACCGCGCGCCTGGCGCACGAGATATGGAACGAGCACTACACCAAAATCATTGGGCAGGCGCAGGTGGACTTCATGGTGCAGAATTACCAAAGCAAACATGCCATCGCCGCGCAGATCGCCAGCGGCTACGAATACTACCTCATATTCCATAATGGCGAGGCCGTCGGCTACATCGCTGTAGTGCCCGACCCCGTCAAGTCCAGCTCCCAGCTCAGCAAGCTCTACCTCCGCAAGAGCCTGCGCGGTCTAGGCATAGGCAAAGAGTCGATAGACTTTGTTGCAGGGCTGTGCCGCGCATCCGGTATCGGGAAGCTGTGGCTCACGGTGAACAAGTACAACGCGGAATCCATCGCGTGGTATGAGCGGCTGGGGTTTGCAAAGGCCGGGGAGGTTGTGATGGACATCGGCGGGGGGTATATCATGGACGACTTCAGGTTTGAGAAGGCGATACGGTGAAGCTGACGGCTTCTAATACACTCAGCCTTCTAACACATTTTAGAGGGGTCAACAAATGAAAGTTTCAGTATTCCTCTGGAAAATTGTAGGCCTGCTTTTAATTATTCTGGGGCTTTTTGGCATAATTGCCATCGCAGATCGGATGAGCAGCACTTCCATAACTATGCCGGAATTTACTTTCGTTTTGATTTTCCCAGCATTAGGATATATAGGCTGCACCATTGTAATCATCGCAGGGATCATCGCACTTTGCTGGAAACTTTCTCCCTTTTTATATTCTTTTTCTTTTTTCATCGGTTTTGCCTCGATACTTGGCTGCTTTCTCAGCGATAACGGCACGGCATTCAAAGCAGTACTGTTTATCCTTGGCTTAAGTGTAGTAATATTCACGACTCTGACCATATTGACAAAAAAACATACTGCGATAAACACCAGTAAACCATGGAAAATAGCCGCTGTATTATCTGTAATGACGATATTTCTTGTAATACTGGTTGGATTTGCTTTCCCGCGATGGCTCGATGCTGCGGCTCGTTCTTTCCCTGACCCTGTTCTGGAGCAAGCTGTCCGCGACGAGGTCGGGAGACAATTTGGATTTATTACGCAATCAGATCTCGAGCAAATAACTCATCTCGAAGTACCGCACAACAAATATATCTCACAACTGGAAGGACTGGAGAAATGTACCGGATTAGAGGAGTTATATCTCGGAAAAATCAATATAGAAGATATTACTCCTTTATCGAATCTAACAAAGCTTAAACATTTACAGATTAGCTCTGGATGGATTCGTTTAGCCGACCTAACACCGCTTTCAAACCTGAGCCAACTGACGCACCTCTATCTCCATTATAATTCGATAATGGACATCATCCCGTTATCAAACTTGGTCAATCTCTCCGTTCTCGACTTATCTTCCAACGGCATTGAAGACATAAGCCCACTCGCAAACCTGATCAACCTGACTGAACTTAACATCGGAGGGAACCAAGTGGCAGATATCTCCGCTTTAAGTTCTCTATCAAAACTAACTTATTTAAAACTCGGAGACAATCCATACAGTGATATAACAGCACTGTCTCACTTGACCGAACTCAATGTTCTCTTTATGTTTGGTAGCGTCAGCAACATTTCCCCCTTCCTTGATAACACCGGACTCGGCTTAGGAGACAAGATATACTTAGGGAGCGACCAACTAGACAATTATTCTTCCACTGTAGTTGTTCCAGAACTTACATCGCGAGGAGTCTCTTTCTATCATGAGGGATGGGGCTTTGATGTTAATTTATTCGGAATTGCTAAAGATGATATTCAAGACGCCGTCACTTCCTACATGATATGCCACAACATGTCGATTCCTACTTTGAGCGGCATTTATACAAATGCTGACTGTTCAACCTGCAGCGTGGTGAATATGAGTGCCCTGCTCATCCCAAACGGCGGGATACTACGCGAAACTCCTGACGGTTGTTATCTCAGCAGTAGCGCTTGCATGGATAACTGTAACAATAACCAAAGCCTCGGATGCAAACCAGCGAACCATTATATCTGGATAGTCGATAATTCTGGAACCGTGTACTCTTATTGCACTGGTGCAAGCTGTAAAACTAATAACTCTGGTTACCAAAACGTGTGGCCATAAGAAGATGCTTTGTGAGTAAAGAGCAGAAAGAGACCAACAGATAAAATCTCAGAATTAGTCTTCTACTTGGTTTGAACCAACCCCTCCAAAATAACCACCGCCGCCTTCTTATCCAGCGGCTCGTTGTAGTTGCCGCACTTGGGCGACTGCACGCACGCCGGGCAGCCGGACTCGCAGGGACAGTCTTTCAGTAATGTAAGCGTTGCCTTCCATAATTCCTCGATGAACTCATAGCCGCGCTCGGCGATGCCCACACCGCCGGGGTATGCATCGTAGATGAAGATCTGCGGCTTGCCCGTATCGGCATGGAGCGGCGTGGAGACGCCGCCGATATCGTTGCGGTCGCACAGGGCGAAGAGGGGCAGGAGCGCGATGGCGGCGTGCTCGGTGGCGTGGATACCTCCGGCGAAGTCGAGGCCCAGCTCCGCGAGCTGGTGAACTATCTTGCGCGGGATATCGAACCAGAAGGCCACGGAGGAGAAGATCGTCGGCGGTAAATCGAGAGGCTCCTCGCCGATGACCTCATCGCTGAACTGACGCTTCTTGCGGTAGCTGATGACCTGGTTGGTCACAGTGACGCCGCCCAGGCAAACCTTCACCTCTCCGACATCCCTGTTCTTAATGACGCTCTTGATCGATAGATCCTCGACCTCGCGCACCTGCGTGTAATATTCGATATCTACAGGCTTTACATAAGCAGTGCGCGACGGGATGTCCAATTCATTAACCAGGTAGGTCTCGCCCTGGTGCAGATAGATCGCGCCGGGGTGCAATTGCCAGAAGGCCACCGAGGCGTCCACGGTTTCTATCTCGCGGTTGCCGTCAGCGACGTCGATGACGCTGTAGCGGTCGCTGGACGCCGAGCGTATGTTGACCCCTTCCGCCGGATACGATACCTGCGGCGAGAGGTACCATTTCCCGTTGCGCGGCCGCAGCAATCCTTCAGTTTCAAGCTCGTTTCGGGCATCGACATACTTCGGGCCGAAGATATCGGCGTCGAGCCCGTCCAGCGGGCGCTCCCAGGCCGCGCACAGCAGGTGCTGCCTGAAGATATAGGGGTTCGACTGGTTGATGATAGCGCTTTCATATATCCGGCCGAAGAAGGCCTCCGGGTGGCGCATGAAATACTGGTCCAGCGGGTCGTCCATGGCGATGAGGAAGCTCAGCGAGCGTTCGCCACGACGGCCGCTGCGCCCCGCCTGCTGCCAGGTGCTGGAGACGCTGCCGGGATAGCCGGTGAGCACCGTAGCGTCCAGGTCGCCGATGTCCACGCCGAGTTCCATGGCATTCGTCGATACGATGCCCGTGATGCCGCCCTCGAAGAGCTGGCGCTCGATGAAGCGCC
>CAYGXY010000237.1:0-3671 GCA_964354045.1 uncultured Dehalococcoidales bacterium | reverse complement strand
GAGTTCCTTCAGTCGTTGTCCAAACGTCATCGCAGTGCTACCTAATACTAGACATTAATCCTAAGTATTTTTGATTTGATTGTCAAGTACTACCAGGCGCCTGCAATTACACATCTCTGAAGACGGCGACTTTTCAACAGCTAGTTACGTACGCTCAATTCGCCGTAAATATCCGACAGTTTATTTTGCATCGGTGGGTTGGAAACCCATCCTACATTAGGGGGCGTATTCACAGTCCCAGATACACCGGATACTGCTCGCCGCTGCGCTTGGCCTCTTCGATGAGGCCGTCTATCTGGCTCAGCATGCGCTCCTTGTCCTTGTTCGGCACGCCGTCTATGCCCCACATGTAGCGGTTGGCGATGTGGTCGCTGACTATGAACTCGGAATCTACATTGAGCAGCTCGACTAGCAGCTGCACCTCGCGCAGCAAAGCTTCAGTCGTCTGTCTGGTGAACTGACCACTCTCGTACCTTGTGTGCAGCGGAGTGTCCTCGGGGACGAACAGGGTTCGCAATCGGATGAAATGAGGGTTTACTTCGTTCAGTACATGTGCTGAGCCGCGGGCGTGCTGCTCCCACATCTCGCGCCCGCCGAGCCCGGGCATGACGTACATGGAGAGCTCGAAGCCGGCCTCAAGGGCCTTCTTTCCGCCCGCTATCATTTCCTCAGGCGTGGCGCCCTTCTGGATGATCTTTAAGAGCTCGGCGTCGCCGGTCTCAAGCCCCACATGAAGTCGGGTTAATCCTGCCTTGCGCAGCAGCTTAAGCTCGTCGAGCGTTTTCTTGGCCAGCGTCTTACCGCGGGCGTAGCTGGTGACGCGCTCTATCGTCGGGAACGTCTCGTATAAATATCGAAGTATCTCGGCCAGGTCTTCCGTTTTTATGATGACGCTGTTGGAATCGGCGATGAAGACATGTTTCACATCGCCATCGTTGAGCCAGTACACGCCGTTGGCGCGGGCCACCATGCCGATGTTGCTGCCGTTGCCGGTCTTCCGTGCGTAGGCCTTTATCTCGTCGGCGTGCTTCTTCATGGCGCGGATGTCGCTTTTAACCTCCTCCACGGAGCGTATCTCCAGTTTGGTGCCGGGGTACATGCGGCAGAACTCGCACTTGTTCCAGGAGCAGTTGCGGGTCACGCGCAGCAGCAGGCTGTAGCCCTCCGTGGGCGGCCTGTACGGCGGCTGCTCGTAGTAATCTTCGTTTATCTCTGGCTTCTTATCAGTCATAGGTCGAACTCTCTGAGTATTTTATCTTCCCTCTTCCTCATGGCGGCCTCTGATTTGTCGTCCTGGTGATCGTAGCCCAGGAGGTGCAGCAGGCCGTGCACCACAAGCCAGGCCATCTCCGCTTTTATTGTTTGTTTATTCTCTTTGGCCTGCGATGCTGCCCGCGGGTAGGATATGATGACCTCGCCCAGGCGCGAAGTTTTGTCGGGTGGGGTAATAAATTCGGTGTCGGCGACATTCTCGCTCAGCGCGAAGGAGATGACGTCGGTGGTAGCGTCTATGCCGCGGTATTCGCGGTTCAGCTTATGTACTTCTTCGTCGCCGGTGATGAGCAGGCTCAGCTCCACAGGATTATTGATTTTCTGCGCTGTTAATGTAGCATCGATGACCTCACAGAGCCACTTCTGCGTCAGGCGTCGACGGTAGGGCGCTGCTATGTCGATATTGATTTCGTGAACTGTCATGAAGGATCGCTTACTTTCAGTGAGGAGGCTCTGATTGAGAGCTAATCAACCCCCTGTCCCCCAATCTTGGGGGAAATTTTAAAAAGATAGGGGACACCCCTAATACCCCGGTCCTTCCGCGGAAGGACACCTCTATTTAACGTGTCATTCTGAACGTAGTGAAGAATCTCGACGAGATCCTTCGGTCGTCCTTCTAATGATGGGAAGGACTCTCTCAGGATGACACCCTGTTCAACCCACTATCCCCCAGTCGAATTCCCTCTCCCTCTGCAGGGGAGAGGGTCAGGGTGAGGGTGAGAGAGCCCGAAATCTAATCAGGTTTTGCTGAATCTGGATATCATCTCCTCCAATTGTAGCATCAATGATATATCACCCTCAACCTTGAGATTGCCGCCCATGAAGGCCTGCACGCGGTCCAGCTTTCCGCTCTGAATATCGCTCCAGTCCTGGGCCGACGCGGTCGTCGTAGCATCCGGTTTCTCCGCGGTTCCTTCATATCTCTTGCCCACGCCTTTATCGGAGACTATATACCAGTCCCCGCCGCCGGTACCGGTCAGATGTATCTGGACCGTTATCTTAGCCTCCGCGATGTTGACCACCTGTTTCTTGGGCCCTCCCGGAGGCGGCAGCTCCAGCAGCTCGGCCAGCCGCTGGGTGCAGGCGTTGTCGATCTCGAAATTAGCTGTAGGGGAGGGTGCGCCGGTGGTCTTCATATGCTGGGCGATCTTGGCCATGACGACGCCGAATTTGAATGCGGCCAGCACTTCGAAGTAGCGCAGGTTCTCCACCTTAAATCCGGTCAGCTTCTCATAGCGTTCTATGGTTTCTTTCTGGTCGGGGAAGCCCTCGAGTCGCGGGATTCCGTAGCCCAGGCTGTGGTGCCAGTCCAGGAAGAAGAGCCACGCCAGGTCGGAGATGGGGTCGCATATGGATGCCATCTCCCAGTCAAGGACGGCGACCACGTTCAGCTTATTGTCATAGAGAAGGTTCGGTATGCGGCAGTCGCCCCAGCATAGCGTTACGCGCTTGGGGGCGAAACGTTTTTCCTTGAGCCACTCGAGAGCCTTGTCCAGGATCGGCTGCGGCTCCTTGCGCACCCAGTTCAGATATCTTTCGTAGTAATCCAGCTGGCGGTCCAGCGCATCGGTGCCTCCCTTTGGTATACCCATGAAGGAGAAATCGAATTTCTTCCAGTTCAGCTTGTGGATCTTGGCCATCATTTCCAGGCAGCCCCACCACATCTTGGCCCTCTGTTCCGGGGTGCTTTCAACGCAGAGCCCGGCGGAGTGGTAGGGGGGCACCTCGCAGGCCGTGATCCCGGGGATGTAACCCATGATATAGAAGGGACTGTCCAGTATCGATTTATCCATTTCGAGCCAGTACGTTTTAGCTACAGGTACGCCGGATTTCTGCAATCGCTCGATGGTGTGAAACTGCATTGCCAGGTCGTAGTCCAGGAAGACGGGGTAGTCCTGCGGCTGCCAGCGCAGCACCAGCTTTTCCGTTTTGCTTTTGCCTCCTTCCTTCCAGCTCATATCGAAGAAGAAGGTCTCGTTGGCAAAGCCGCCGGCCGAGCGTTTCAACGGAGAGATCGTCAGCTCTTTGGACTGAGGCATCTTACCCTGAAGCCATTTCTGCAGATTCACTTGCATCTTCGCCAGGTCTATATGCCGATCGAACATCGTATCCCTCCTTGAGATTTTTATTTAAAGCAGGACCAGAGCCCCCCAGCCACCGTTAACATCGAATGTCTGCCCTGTGATGTAGCCGGCGCCTTCGGAGGCCAGGAACACCGCCAGCGGAGCAATGTCTTCAGGGTAGCCCAGACGCTTCAGGTGTATGTCTTTTGCCGCCTCTGCTCTGCTCTCAGGCGTAGTCCAAAGCATCTCGGTTGATGATGTGATGATTTTGCCGGGTGCGATGCAGTTGACGCGAATATTGTAAGGCGCCAGCTCGTATGCCAGCGTCTGGGTGAA
>CAYGXY010000236.1:0-3690 GCA_964354045.1 uncultured Dehalococcoidales bacterium | reverse complement strand
TCCTCAGTACCTGCCGGAAATAGCTAAGAAAGACTCAAAAGATGAGGGCGATTCCTCCAATTCCAGTGCCGCATCTGCGCCTCCTATTATCCCTTCAGAGGATATAGAAATTCGGCTCCTTAAGGAGCTTCACAAAGCTCTCGGTTTTGAACGTTCAAGCGAATTGATACTTCTCGCAATGGATGAGTTCTACCAGATCATAACGCCTGAAGAGAAGGAACGTAAGAATGATAACGGCAGCCTATATTGGCCGTCAGAGTTCAGACGTCAACTAAAAGAGCTCGTCAGGCTTGGGGATGCCACTGAATTCGGCCTGTCTAGTTGCCACATAACTGACCAGGGGTTGGCACGAATAGGGGCAACAAAGCCGAAGCCTCATGGCTGAAGGTAAAAGAGCCGCTCCAGTTAGGAGCAAGTAGATTATTTACAATCGATTATTGTTGGAGGATATTGTGGATGCTATAAGACTGGAAGTAGCGGAATATCATCTGGCAGTTGCTTTGGTGTTATCACTAGAGAACAGAGAAAGCGACGCTATAGCTGAATACAACAGGGCCATTCAGATAAATCCTGAGTCGGCATGGGGTTATTACGGTCGCGCTAAGTGCTATCAAGCCTTGGGTGAATTTGAATGCGCCCTGGAGGACTATACGGAATCTATCCGTTTGGATCCCGACTATCCCGAAGCATTTTCAGGCCGCGCCCAGGTACACTGTAAGCTGATGCAGGAAGACATCGTTTTAACCGAACAGGTCGCCCAACGTTGTGTCAACTGGGCCATGGCGAGAGGCGATACTGACCCATACTATCGTTATATGGATGGAATATTAACCGACTTGTACAGGATGGAGCTGAATGCTATCAAACAGGCCAGAACAAAATATATGTTGTCCGCAGATTCTGCTTGGGACGATTATCTCGGTCGGGCACGTTGCAGCGAAGAGCAATTCCGTAAGAACTAGTATAATCCATTAAGTAAGGAGCATTGAGAAATAGAAGGAGGTATAAATGTGGAGAAGAAATATAGGCCCACTGCTTTACCGGAAACCGCTGCCGTTGAACAGCTCGCCGCAAAGCTAATTGCCATCCTCGACCGCCCGGAAAACGATCACTGCCTTCTAAGCAGTGGGTCGCGCGTTCGAGTCGCGCCAGGGACGCTTTTGATTGCTTAACAGTTTGCTTAACTTTTGGCATTGCCCTCCTCTTTTGGACTGCTTAAGTTGTATCACGGCTTTTCACGAATTGCCATTACATATCTTGACAAACACGCCGCGTTGTAGTAAATTACTTCAATTTTCTGTTTCATATAACTTGAAAATTCTAGAAAAATAGTTGAGGTATAATATGTCATTATTAAGATTGGGTCATTGCACTTGTGGCAATTGTGGTGGAAAAAGCGTTATTACTTGCCGATTTTGCGGCGGCAAAGGCACAAGAACTATTCATAAATTAATCGATCCAAGTGCTCAGCCAAATGAGACTTGCAAAGTGTGCGGCGGCAGCGGTGTAAGGCCATGCCCCAATCACAGTT
The DNA here is from genome assembly GCA_964354045.1 of uncultured Dehalococcoidales bacterium. Lineage (GTDB taxonomy): Bacteria > Chloroflexota > Dehalococcoidia > E44-bin15 > E44-bin15 > JAYEHL01. The sequence continues at coordinate 2,159 of CAYGXY010000236.1, read as the reverse complement.
GTGAAGCAGGGATAGTTCGTGTGTAACTAATGCGAAGCCCAGTATATATAAACCTTGCGCAGTTCTTTGATATAGAATTCGTCTTCATCTTCGTTTTTCAGTAATCCTATATCCTTGCAGAATTCAAAAAATCCTATGTTGGGCATATGGCTTTCCTTTTGAATTACCACTGCCGACAACACTGGATGGCCCTGCTCACGCTCATAGCTGTTGATCTCATCCAGCTGCCTGTCCAATTCACGCCGCTCATGGGGTAAGCTCATATTCATAGCGGCTACTTTCGCAAGATCGTTTTCATAAATAACTGTACCTTTTTTAGCCACCTCTATGAGCTTATTGTAAATTCTTTTATTCATAATCACCTCTATTTCATCAACTAACGCCAACGCGTTACCAGGGCCAATGCAAGGCCGCTTATCAATATCCCAACGACTACCATAATCAGCCCAACCCAATATGGATCACTTCCTATCAAATATACAAGTCCAATAATTATTACGATCCAACCTATTAAAACGCTCAATACTTTTATAAAACCTGGGGCACGCTTTGATGGACGTATAAAAGACTCTTCACACTTCATGCATCTCCAGGATTTATTGAAAGTATCATAATTGATAGAGTCATTACCACAATACGGACAGAGAAACCTGCTTTTTTTCTGCTTCCAGCTGGACCAGTCCCAGTCTTCCCTCTTAGGCATGCCAAACCCCTACCATAATGCTTCTATGATACTTTATCTGAAATGCTATTCCTTATCAAGCACAACATCTTAGATAAAATATTTATAGTTAGCAAGAACCTTCCTGTCCTTCCAATCTTTACGAGTTTATCACATTAATTAATTTGATATTGCCAAGCAACTTGGTTATCCTGTTAATAGAGACTGTCGAAAAAGAGGTGTCCTTCCATAGAATTTTCTCTTGGAAGGACCGGAGGTCTGGGGGTGTCCCCCAGCTTTAAAAATCCCCCAAGACTGGGGGATACAGGGGGTTGACTAAGACTTTTTCAACATTCTCGTTAATAGGACTGCATTTTAATGTTTTTACCAACTACCGAACAAGAAATTAGATCACTGGGCTGGGAAAAGCCGGATGTCATTCTGGTCACGGGAGATACATATATCGACAGCCCTTACATCGGCGTAGCCGTAATCGGAAAGTATCTGCTTAAACACGGCTTCAAAACCGCAATCATCGCCCAGCCATCGACAAGCAACGGGAAGGATATCGTTCGCCTTGGGGAGCCGCGTTTATTCTGGGGAGTAACAGCCGGATGCATAGATTCCATGGTGGCAAACTACACGCCAGTAAAGAAATTGCGCAGGCAGGACGATTATACTCCAGGAGGCATCAACATACGGCCCAATCGCGCAACGATAGCCTACACCAACCTCATCAGGCAGTACTTCAAGAACACCAGACCGATCGTCCTCGGAGGAATCGAAGCCAGCCTGCGCCGCATAGCCCACTACGATTACTGGGATGACGCCATACGCCGCTCTATCCTGTTCGATTCCAAGGCCGACATCCTTGCCTATGGTATGGCGGAGAAAACCATTGTCGATCTTGCACAAGCGTTGAAAGAAGGCTCCGACTGGAAACAGACTAGAGGGATATGTTATATCTCCAGCACTACTATCGATAAATATGTAGCGCTTCCTTCATTTGAAGAGGTCTCCGCCGATAAACACTCATTTCTCCAGATGACAAGACTATTCCATAAAAGAATCGACGATGCCGATACCGGCTTCACCCAGAAGCACGGCGACCGATTCCTTGTCCATAATCCGCCTCAGCCCTTAACGTCGACAGAAGAACTCGACGAGATATCCGACCTCGATTTCGAGTACGACGTACACCCGTACTACAATACCGGCGAAGTAAGAGCGCTTGAAACTATTAAGCAGTCGATAACTACGCACAGAGGATGCTTCGGCAACTGCAGCTTTTGCTCCATCGCAATCCACCAGGGGCAAAACGTTGTTTCTCGCAGCATACAGTCGATCACAGATGAAGCGATGCGAATCGCACAACAACCGGGATTTAACGGCATCATTTACGATGTCGGCGGCCCCACAGCAAACATGTACGGCGCAAAGTGTGAAAAAGGATGGCGTTGCGCTGAAAAGCATTGCCTCATGCCAAAAATATGCTCAA
>CAYGXY010000235.1:0-3688 GCA_964354045.1 uncultured Dehalococcoidales bacterium | reverse complement strand
ACCCTCCTCCTGGTAGAACAGAATGCCCGCATGGCCCTTCAGGTTGCCAGCAGAGGCTACGTGCTTCAATCAGGAGCAGTGGTGCTAAGCGATACAGCGGAAAATTTGCGTCAGAACGAAATGGTGAGCAAGGCCTATCTCGGTGAGACGTAGACCAAAACAGATCTAATAAATAAATGTTATTCCAAGCACTTTATTGGGTAGATTTTTAATTAACTCCGAGCCAACATTTTCACCTACAAAGCGTCGGAATGCACTTCTGACAAGCAATGAAGATTTGGGATCGAAACAGACAAAAAAGGCAGAACCATTTCTGCCGAGCCGATCGCTTAACGTGTTGAAAACTTCTTAACATTTGTCCCCCTGTCGGGTAGAATCTGGTAGGGGGATTTCTTTGCTCAAAGGACCAAACCAGCTCGATGAACGTGTCCCGATGGAGGTCGGCACGATTCAGGTCAATTTCTGCAAGAATCCGCAATGCCAGAATTTTGGCATTCCGGCTAGCACGATAAGACAGCCCAGAGGCCGAGGGCAGCGGAACGTGGTAGGGATACTTGTAGCGTAGTTGGTTCAGGCCGAGGCACGCCCATGCTTCGGTGCAGTTTTTGCGGCCAATATCCAACAATAAGGAGTAATAAAGCCATCCATGAAGAGCTGAGCCGCTTTTGGAAGCCTTTTGATACCATAGCTATCCCGACCTGCCCAAACCAGGACTGCCCGAACCACAACAAAGCTGCTTAGAATTTTTCAGTCAGTAAAGCATCTGCCCCCTTGCGGAAGATTTCTTCCAAAAAGAAAAGGACCGCTGATACTCGATCAGCAGTCCTTTTTCAGTTTTCTTCAACACCTTAAGCGATCGGCTCGTGCCTCTCACCCTGTCTTTCTCTGTGACAATGAAACAGTGGTTTGTCTTCCACCCTTTCCACTCAGCTTTAACGTTGAAGTGGCGGATGGGGTCACCTAACGATCTCATTCATTAAACGCTGGATATTGCCGGCAAAGATGCTTTGCATATCCTTATTGCTCACTTGCAGCTTTAAAATGCTGTTACACGTCATTTCAGCCGTATGCCTTCCCCCATTCGGGCTATAGGGTGTATCAGTAGCGTACATCACATGGTCAGCTCCGAAAAAGTTAACCGACCGCATCAGCAGGTCCGCGTCATCCCCCATACAAATCGCATCGACATAGAACTGCTTTAATTGCTCCATGGTGTCGTCGATGTCAAAATTCTGGGGCATGCCCAAGGGTGGCGTATTGAGCCCTTGAAATGTCCTGAAATGCATCTTGATACGGTCTTTGTACAAGGGGATGAGATGACCCCGCTGATGGACGATGATTTTAATGCCGGGATATTTCTTAAATACGCCCGCAACGACGATCCTCATCATGTGTGCCGAACCGTCCGCTAAATAACCGAAATTGAGCCAGCTATAAATCGGCGATATCCTCGTGTTAGGGGGGAAGGGTGGCGTGGGTTGAGGAGGATCCGTCAAGTAGTCAGGGGAAGTCGCACTGCGGTTGAGATGAACCCACACAGGAACTTTCTTGGATGCGGCCAGCTCGTAAAGCGCCATGTGAACCGGATCCTCAGGCGGTCTTGTGAATGGCCCGGTGTTTATTCCTACGCCGACCACTCCGGGCAGGTTTATTGCCCGGTTAAATTCCGCCGTCATATCATCTTTATTCGTAAGCGGGAGGAGAGCGGCGAATTTGAATTTAGGGGAGTTTGCACACATTTTCGACATGTAGTCATTGATGAACACCGCCGCAGAAGAGGCCTTGTCTCCGGTCATGTACACAGGCCCGAGGCCGCCTTCAAGATCGGGTTGCGGAAAAATGATGCAGACGTCGATTCCCGCATCTTCCATCATTTTCAGGCGAGGTTGCAGGCCATGAACATCAGAAAATTCGGGCATAGCCTTACCATACACCTGGAGAGGGGTCGGGGGGCCGCCAAGTGACCGCAGATAATCCAGATAGGAGACCGGCGCAAAGTGAGAGAAGGCATCAATCTTGTAGAAGTCTGCCCCCTGCTTACGGTTCCCAGAGGTATCCCCGGAGGGATTCGCTCCACCCTTACCGGGAAGCATGCCTGAGGCAAGTGCACCAGCACCTATCGCCGCACCCTTTAAAAAATCTCTCCTCTTCATTATACACCTCCTGATTTGCAGAATAATTTAATTCAACTTTCAAAACCGGAAATTCTGTAAGAACTCACTTGGCATCTTCCAGAAACCCGTCTCCATAAGCCACCCCGAGAGGTTAAAGGTTAGGTTGTAAGGTTGATTAGGGACAGGCGAGAAGCAGCCATTAGAAAATTACTCTTAAATGGCTTGACCGTCAAGCAAAAAATTTCTCGGAAAATTTGACTCCCATTGCTGATTTTAGGTTGAAACGTTGCATAAAAGGGTAGAAATCGGAAAACAAGACTTCAGGAAGAAAGAAGTATGAAGAGGGAGGACCGGGTCCACCCACAAGACAGGGGTATTGTTGCGCTGAGGATTTTCCCACCCTTTCCTTTCCCTTCGGATGGAGAGGGTGGGGGTTGGGAATGACGAATCATTTGTTCACGAAGTGAGGGAGGGTCCCCCGACTTTCGCTTCCAACTCCTTCCCCTTTGCCTCAAGCTGAAAAATCTTCTCTTCGCTGATTCTCTTATAACTCTCCATATCCACATCTTTAGAGGCTAATTGTCTATTCTTATATTCAACTTCTTCCTTTAACCGATTCAATTCCGTTTCCTTCTCGCCAAGGAGTTTCTTCGCGGCCTCGGCTTCTTTTCCTTTCGCATTCGATTCCCTTTTCACCTTTGCCACCTGCTGCTTCAGCAGGGCCACCTCATCGTTCTTGGGTTTTCTCACCACCTTCGCTTGTAGCCACCTTTTTTGCCTTAGCTTTCACCTTCTTTGCCTTTTTTACCACTTTTTTCATAATAAATCCCCCTTTCATAACATGATTTAGGTTTCAGGTTGTAGGTTTGAAGTCTATTTGTATCTCCCTCCCTGTATTTGTTTTTCTACCATGGATTTCCAAAACTTACAACTTGTCAATTGAAACTTCAAACTTTAAAAACGTCCTTCACCCTTTTCATGGCGCAGAACTCGCGACACATGGTGCAGACATCCTTTCAATCTCTACGACCCGAAACTTACCTTTTTAGGAACCAGTAGATCAGACCGGCCAAAATCATGCTTGGCAATGAGGAGCCAAGTGGCCATGGAAAGGCTGCCTTGATTTGCAGCACCTTCTCCATCAACATCGGCGAAAAGCCAAGATAGATGGCAAATCCAATGGCCCAAGCAATGAAAGCAAAAGGATTTATCCCTTTCGAGAACCAGTATTTTCCACCCCTCTTATAAAGATCTTCTAGATCGATCGCTCCCCTTCTTAAAAGGAAGTAGTCAACGAGAACGATCCCAAATAGAGGACAGAACATGGCCCCAATAAAGAGAAGAAAATGCTCATAATCGAGAAGGGCAGGGAAAATGATTGCAACGATGATCCCCAAAAGTCCGCCGATCCATATCCCTGTTCGTTCTCCTAATTTTGGAAAAATATTCAAGCCCGAGATCGCTGTAGAATAGATATCCAAAAAGGTGGTGGTGAAGGTAGAGAAGAGGACGATGATGAGCGCAGGGATAGCCCATCCAAACTTCAACATGAGATTCATCACCACTCCTGAAGG
>CAYGXY010000234.1:0-2727 GCA_964354045.1 uncultured Dehalococcoidales bacterium | reverse complement strand
GGTGCAACCTTATCATATATTCCGTAGTGGTGGGTTTAAAACCCACCACTACAACCGGGGGCAATTGTGTAGGGGCGATTCGCGAATCGCCCGCAGTTTCTAGCTCTTGCCCTCAGCCCTCTTTTTCAGGTTCATGACAGCTACTACGCGGTCCAGTATCTTGTCGGCGACCTCCAGCTTTGGCAGTAGAGGCAGCCTGGTCACCTTGCCATCGCTGTCGATTAGTATAACCCTGTTGCTATCGGCATCGAAGCCGCTGTTGGGTTTGGTGATATCATTAGCCACAATAAGGTCCAGGTTCTTTTTGAGCCGCTTCTCCCTGGCATTTTTCAGCAGGTTTTCGCTTTCCGCCGCGAAGCCAACGCGGATCAGATCGCCTTTAATGGCGCCGAGGATGTCCGGGTTCTCCGACAGTTCCAGGCTCCAGGAGGTCTCTGTTTCACCCTTCTTGATCTTCTCTGTTGCCGCCTGTTTGGGGCGGTAGTCGGCGGGGGCGGCGGCCATGATGACCACATCAGCGTCGGCAGCGGCCAGGATGCATGCATCCCGCATCTGGATGGCCGTCTGAATCCTGATCAGTTTCACGCCGACGGGCGGAACGAGCGCGGTAGGAGCGCTGACAAGGGCCACTTCGGCGCCGCGGTCCCGTGCCGCCTCGGCGATGGCATAGCCCATCTTGCCGGAGGAACGGTTGCTGATATGGCGTACAGGGTCCATAGGCTCCTGCGTGCCTCCCGCGCTCACGAGTATTTTTACTTTTGCCAGGTCGCCATAGCGTCCCAGCAGCTGGTGTATGGTGCCGCGGATTTCATCGGTCTCTATAAAACGGCCGCGGCCCCACCCGCCGGAGGCCAGACGCCCCTCGGCAGGGCCGACAAAGGTCACGCCCCTTGCCTTGAGCTTATTGATATTTTCCTGGGTAATAGGATTTTCATACATATTGGAATGCATCGCGGGCGAGATAAGTATCGGCGCTTTTGTGGCCAGCACGGTGCAGGTCAAGATGTCGTCGGCGATGCCTGCGGCCAGCTTGGCGATGATGTTGGCGGTCGCCGGAGCTATGGCCACTACATCGGCCTGCTCTGCCAGCGATATATGCCAGTCCTCGGCCCCGCTGTCCCTGTCGAACATGCCCGTGATGGTCGGCTGGTTGGTGACCCGCTTGAAGGTTAGCGGCTTGACGAATTCCTGAGCCGACTCGGTCATTACCGTAATGACCTTGGCGCCGTCCTGCGTAAGCTTGCTGGCCAGATCGGCCGCTTTGTAAGCAGCTATGCTGCCCGTAACTCCCAGTACAACAGTTTTATTCTTAATCATCGCTCCTCTCCTACCGATTCATCTCATGAATCAATCTTAGTCCGATGAGCGTCAGGTCTTTGTCCACCTTGTCGATTATCTTGGTCTCGGATACGATCACAGATGAGAGGCCGCCGGTGGCGATTACTCTCGCTTTTTCGCCCAGTTCCTTGCGTATGCGTGTAACAAGGCTTTCGATGAGTCCTACATAGCCGAACATGATGCCTGACTGCATGGCCTCAATGCTGTTCTTCCCGATGGTCCTCTCGGGGGGAATAAGCTCTACGGTCGGCAGTTTCGATGTGCGTGTGAAGAGCGCATCCGCTATTATTCCTATGCCGGGGGCGATGGCGCCTCCCAGATAATCGCCGTTTTTAGATATGACATCGAATGTAGTAGCGGTGCCGAAGTCGATCACAATCAATGTCCCGCCGTATATGCGGTGAGCCGCTGCCGCGTTCACGATGCGGTCGGCACCGACCTCCCGCGGATTATCCGTGCAGATGCGCACCCCTGTCTTTATGCCCGGTCCTACTATGAGCGGGGGGATATTATTAATATATCGGGCGCACAGGTCCTCCATGGTTGCCAGCAGGGGCGGCACGACGCAGGCGATGCTTATTTGATCGATATCTTCAAAGGCAAGGCCGCTACCCGTCAGAAGGCTCGATAATAAAACGGCATATTCGTCAGCCGTCCTTTTTATATCTGTGGACACGGCCCACGTCGAAACAAGCCGCTCGCCATCGAAAACGCCCAGTGTAATATTCGTATTACCGATATCAATTGCCAGTAACATGTCAACCCCCTAACCCCCAATCTTGGGGGTATTTTGTGAATTTGGGGGACACCCCCAAGTCCCCCGGCAGGAGAATTTCTCCTGCACCTCTTTATCGGGAGTTCCTTAGATTTTTAATAACCTTTGGCAGCACCGGAAGCAGGTCGCTGGCTACCATGCCAGTATCGCCCATCTCGTCTCTTACGCGGTCGGCGGCGGCGGTATGCAAATAGACGCCGCAGGCGGCTGCGTCGGTGTATGACATACCTTGTGCCAGCAACCCGGCGATTGTGCCGGCCAGCACATCCCCCGTGCCTGCCGATGCCAGACCCGGGTTAGCCGCCGCATTTATCTTGGCCTTGCCGCTGGGCGATGCGATTATCGAGTTCGCTCCCTTTAGAATCACCGTTTTATTCCATTTGGCCGCGCACCCTCGCGCCGCTTCCAGCCTGTCCTGCGATATAGCCTTCATCGACAGGCCGCTGAGCCTGGTCATTTCTCCAGGATGGGGAGTAAGTATAGCATCCCGTTTGAGTTTTTTCCACCAGTTCGGCGTCTGCGCCAGCGCGTTGAGGGCGTCGGCATCGATAACGATCCCGGGCTTCAGCGACGATGGCATCTCAAATAATACTTTATTAACAAAATCGACAACC
>CAYGXY010000233.1:0-4410 GCA_964354045.1 uncultured Dehalococcoidales bacterium | reverse complement strand
CAGCGCGCTCTGGATCAGATCATCCACGACGTATGCATACAGAACCTGCCGGTCGTCTTCGCCATCGACCGCGGCGGCATAGTAGGAGAGGACGGAAAAACCCATCAAGGAAGCTTCGATCTATCTTATCTCAGCTTTATTCCTAATATGGTCGTAGCCGCGCCCAAAGACGAGAACGAGCTACAACATCTTCTATACACTGCTGTTCAAGCCAGGCGTCCCTTCGCTATCCGCTACCCCAGAGGCAGCGGCCTGGGCGTACCGCTCGACAAAGAATTCCGAAAAATACCCGTGGGGAAATGGGAAACATTGCGCGACGGAAATGACCTGGTGCTCTTCGCCACGGGGTTCAGCGTTTCATCCTCCATCGCAGCAGCAGAGAAGCTGGCGAAGATCGGGATCGAATGTACAGTAGTTAATTCGCGATTTATCAAACCACTGGACTCCGAGTTGATACTTGATTTAACCAGACGCCATACTCGGTTCATTACAGTAGAGGAGAACGCAGTTTATGGCGGATTCGGCAGTACTGTTGTTTCACTGCTGAAGAGCGCGAAATCGGATGCCAGGGTTGAATGTATCGGGATACCCGACGAATTCGTGGCGCATGGTCCGCAGAAAGTGCTCCGCGCAAAATACAACCTAGATGCAGAGGGAATAGCGCAGCGGGTCGTCTCGGCCTTCCCCGAACTAAGTGTAAGCTTACCGACGAAGCCGAACAGGTAATTCAATCATATCTTTTCTTTGTATAAAGAAGGCTAAGTGGAACTACCTAAAGTATTCTATCGCTACCGTGACGACATAGTAAAAGAGCTCGCCTCCAACATCAACGGCGGCAAGCTGGCTATGTATGACATGATGCGCTACCACATGGGCTGGATCGACGAGCAGGGTAACTTGCAGGACGCAGGCGGCAAGCTGGTAAGACCCACGTTGCTTCTCCTTACATGCGAGTGCGTCGGAGGCGACTGGCGTTCGGTGCTCCCCGCAGCAGCAGCGGTGGAACTGGTGCATAATTTCTCACTAATCCACGATGACATCGAGGATGGCGACAAAGAGCGCAGGCAACGTGCCACCGTGTGGCGAATATGGGGCGAACCGCAGGCTATAAACGTAGGTGATGCTATGCACTCAATGTCAAGACTGGCCCTCACCTGGCTGGACGATAAAGTTATAGCACCCAAAAAAATACTGCGGGCAGCAAGCATCTTGGACAAAACCTGCCTGGAGCTATGTGAAGGGCAATACCTCGATATCCTTTACGAGAGCAAAGTTGACATAAATATAAACGACTATATTCTAATGACCGACCTCAAAACGGCCTCTCTTATCACTTGCTCTGTCAAGCTCGGCGCCCTGTTAGGAACGGACGATGAAGCAACGGTACAGAGGTTCGAACGCTTCGGCAGGAAGCTGGGCATGGCGTATCAAATGATCGATGACGTGCTGGGTATCTGGGGCGATGAACCTTTCAGCGACATACTAAAGAAGAAAAAGACCCTCCCCATAATCTATGCGCTTGAGCATACAAGCGATAGAGATCGATCTAAGTTATTGGAGATATATAGCAGAAAATCGATAAATCACGCCGGAGTCCGACAAGTAATCGAAATACTTAATCGGCTCAAGACAGAAGAATATTCAAGACATGTGGCGCAACAGTATTACAATGAAGCATTGGCAGAACTCGGCGAGTCAGGCCTGTCTGCGCCAACTTGTAAGGAGCTAAAAGAGGTTACCGATTTCCTGATGGATCGAGAGTACTAGCCATCCATAGGGGAAATATGCAAAATCATCTTTAACACGAATTAGGTCTTCCTAAATCTTAGTCAAGCTATTAAGATAATTATCTAAAAGAGAGCTTTTAAGAGGTGTTGCATGGAAAAGAAAACTATCAGGGATATTGATGTTGCTGGAAAACGCGTTTTAGTACGCGTCGACCTGAACGTGCCTTTGTCCGAGGACACCGGCGAAATTTTAGATAACATACGCATCAAGTCGGTAGTTCCAACCATTAGCTACCTCGTCGACAGAAAAGCTCGAGTCATTCTATGTTCCCACCTTGGCCGTCCCAAGGGCAAACCGGTCGATTCGCTCAGGATGGCCCCGATAGCGAAGCGATTATCCGAAATCATCGGCAAACCCATCGCCACGACGCAGGATTGTATCGGTAAGGATGTGGAGAAAGCAGCATCCGAACTCAAAAACGGAGAGATACTGCTCCTTGAAAACCTGCGCTTCCATGACGAAGAGGAGAAAAACGATCCCGAGTTCTGCAAGGCGCTGGCAAAGCTGGCAGATATATATGTGAACGACGCCTTCGGCACGGCCCACCGCGCCCATGCTTCCACCGAAGGTGTCGCCAAATATTTGCCGGCGGTCGCCGGCTTTCTAATGGAGAAAGAGATCGGAATAATGGGCAAGGCATTAAGCAATCCCATTCGCCCGTTCGCCAGCATTGTAGGCGGCGCCAAGATAAGCGACAAAATCGGCGTCCTCGATTTCATATTGGAAAAGGTCAACATACTACTCATCGGCGGAGGCATGGTTGCAACCTTCCTTAAGGCGATGAGTTACGAAGTCGGCAAATCCTCAGTCGAAGAGGATAAGCTGGACTTCGCCAGGAAGCTCATGGACAAAGCGAAAGTAAAGGGCGTTAAACTGCTCCTCCCTATAGACATTGTCGTTGCCGATAAATTCGCCGCCGACGCCAAATCCAAGACCGTAGCCATCGACAAGGTACCCGGCGACTGGTTCATTATGGATATCGGCCACAAAACTATCGACCTGTTCGAGGAAGAGTTGAAAAAATGTAAAACGATCATCTGGAATGGCCCGATGGGCGTTTTCGAGTATCCCAAATTCAGCAGGGGCACTGCGAGTATCGCTAACACGCTGGCCGGCGCGAAGGCTACTACCATAATCGGCGGCGGCTCCACTGCTGAGGCAGTAGAGGAAATGGGGCTGACGGACAAGATGACGCATGTCTCGACGGGAGGCGGCGCCTCGCTGGAATTCCTTGAAGGCAAAACCCTCCCCGGCGTGGCGGCGCTTCAAGATAAGGATTAACGTAAGATGTTCGGAAGGGGTCAATGATATGATCAGCTTAGAACAGCTAAAACATTTAGCGGAATCCACCCCGTCCAAGATTATCTTCCTGGTAATGGATGGTCTTGGAGGGCTGCCACACCCCGATACAGGCAAAACGGAGCTTGAGAGCGCCCGCAGGCCGAACCTTGACCGGCTGGCCAGGGACGGCATCTGCGGCATGAGCACAACCGTCAGCGCCGGCATCACGCCCGGCAGCGCGCCCGGGCATCTGGCCATATTCGGTTACAACCCGCTCGAACCTAAATACCAGATAGGTCGAGGCGTGTTGGAGGCCCTGGGCATCAGCTTCGATTTAAAGGATGGAGACCTGGCAATCAGAGGCAATTTCTGCACCATCGATAACGCCGGGCTTATAACCGACCGCAGGGCTGGCCGCATCCCGACGGAAAAGTGCGATGAGCTATGCGCAAAGCTGAGCAAGATCAAACTGAATGGAGTCGAGTCCTTTGTCCGACCGGTCAAAGAACACCGTTTCGTACTGGTTTTTCGCGGGAAGAAGTTTTATTCCGATATCAATGACACCGACCCGCAGAAACTGGGGGCGGCACCACTACCGGCTGTGCCGAATCAATCCAGCGCTAAAGCTACAGCCAATATGGTCAACGAGTTTCTGGACACCGCCCGGAAAGTACTGGCCGATGAGCACCCGGCAAACATGGTGCTGCTGCGTGGCTTCTCCAAATACCCGCCGGAAGTGCCACCTATGTCCGAGGTGTTTAAACTCAAGCCGGCGGCCATCGCCGTCTATCCCATGTACCGCGGCCTTGCAAAGGTTGTTGGTATGGAAATACTGCAAGCTGGCAGCACCATCAAGGATGAATTTTCCGCCGTCGCCAAGCACTACGATAAATACGATTTCTTCTTTATTCACATCAAAGGCACCGACAGCGCCGGTGAGGACGGCGATTTCGCCCGCAAGGTCAGCGTCATCGAGGAGGTGGACCGCGAGCTGTCCAGGCTCATCGACCTGAAACCAGATGTCATCGTCGTCACCGCCGATCACTCCACACCCGCGTTGCTCAAAGGCCACAGCTGGCATCCCGTGCCGTTCCTGCTGCATCCAAAATGGTGCCGCCGCGACAGTGTACAGGAGTTCTCTGAGAGCCCCTTCTCCCCTGGAGCGGTAGGCGTGTTGCCCCCAACGGATATCATACCGCTGGCGCTGGCCAACGCACTCAAGCTGGATAAATATGGAGCGTAGTATGAGAAAGCTATTGATCGTCGGCAACTGGAAGATGAACACGACGCTGATGGAGGCCGTAGACCTCGTGAACGAAATGAAGGATCCGCTCGATCGTA
>CAYGXY010000232.1:0-2851 GCA_964354045.1 uncultured Dehalococcoidales bacterium | reverse complement strand
GACGGGAGGATCTCTGGTAATTGTATTGCGCCAGTGTATATGCCTGTTTAGCATCCGCACCTTCCCAGACCAATGCATCACCAGCCTTAAAGGCTATCCCTGCTGTAGTTGCATCGACAATGTAAATAAATTCGATGCCGTCAACATACGCTTTATCTCCCCAGTAATCATCAAACCTTTCATATTCGAGGGAGGTATTGGGCACAAAGCCTTTGAATTTAAAAGCCCCTGTACCAATTGGATTTGTCCCCGCCCAATCCGTCCCATTCTCATCGACAGCAGTCGGAGAAACCATACCGTAGGTCATGTTAGAAAGCTGGGTATTTTTAAAGTTTTTCAAGTTTATGCGGACTGTGTATTCACCTATGGCTTCAACCGATTCCCAATCGGCCGGGGATCCGGTACCGCGGGTGAGGAACAGATCCAAGTTCCATTTAGCAGCTTCAGCGTTAAAGGGAGTACCATCATGGAATTTCACCCCTTGCCGCAGTTCGAAAGTAATGGAAGACAGGTCCGAAGCGATTTCCCAAGAAGTGGCCAGTTCAGGTCGAATATTGCCATGGATATCAGCGTCAATTAAGCTTTCAAACACCGGTATGGATGCAAAGACAGATGCAAAGCCTGCGCCGGCCTTAACAGGGTAACCCCATGAAGTAGGAGCATAAGGTGAAATTACCGTTAAGATGCCGCCGGTTGGTACGGTTGGGGTGGGAATTGTAGGAGTAGGAGTAGGAGTGGAAGTTGGTGTGGTTGTAGCTGTGGGTGAAGTAGGAGTAGTCGTTGGAGTGACAGTTGAAGTGGGCGTAGTTGCGGTAGGGGTGCTGGTGCTGGGAGTACCGCATCCTGTAATTAATAAACACGCAACAAGAATAATCACGAGAATGGGAAATAATGCCGTTCGGTAACGCATAAAAGCCTCCTGACGATATTTTAGTGCTAATATTACCACTCTTTTTTATCATTGTCAAATATGATATCATACTTGATAATATAATAATCTGAAGCATCTACTATGCTGCAACAGAATATTATCTGATTGGAGTTGGCAATGATTGAACAGCGGGAATTCAGGAGCCACGATACTATAAACGACGCTTATCTTTGGGGACTGTTAGACCACGCCAAGTCGCTTGTTGCCAGGTCAAGGGAATTGGAACTGTCACAATATGGTATAACCATAGAGCAGATGTCTATTTTACACGCTCTTTTCGTTAATAAAGGTTCTGCTACCATTGATGAAATAGGATCGTTTATTGTTAGACAACATAATTCCGTATCCACACTTGTAAACAGAATGTCTGCATCTGGTTTAGTCAAGAAAGAAAAACAAGATGGTGGCAGAAAATATAGAGTAATTATTACGGAGAAAGCCCGGATAATCGCTAATACCATACCCAGGAAATCAATAGAAATGATTTTTGCTGATTTGACTTTGAAGGAAAAAGAACAGCTAGCAACCTGTCTTGAAAAGCTTATCAGTACGGGCCATGACGTCTTAGGGCATAATTTCAATCTACCTTTTTTATCAAAATAGGTTGACTAATTAAAAATAAAAAAGGCCAGACCATATATTGATAAATGGCTTTTGAGTTTAATATCGATCCAGGGAATTGAATGATAAAATAATGCTGATTAATTAAATGATGGAGTAGAGTCGAACTCCACAGGAAACACGGTATACTTTGCCATTCGAGAGTCAGAACCGAAGTGATAAGTAGTGGTAATCAAACCTGTGTGGTCGTCGGGATGTCTGTGTTTTCATCGTAACATCTGCCTTAATATTAGTCACCACTACACGAACGTCGGGATGTTTGCCATTCCATGCGTATATTCCAAAGGTAATAGAGCAATATTAGGATAAGTTATATCTTGAGGACCATGCTCAGGTCATGGCTTATGTCGTTCAGATGGGCTTGAAGCTTGACAAATCAGACAGCTAATCCCTCCTGAATATTACGGCGTAATTTTCCCAGATAGTACCGGTACAGAGTAGCCCCACCCTGGCATCTTTTACCTGGCCGGCGCCGGCTTCACCTCTTAACTGCTTGATGGTCTCCACCGTGTGGCTGGCACCGTTCAGATAGGAATGGGAGAGATGGCCGCCGTGCGTATTGACCGGCAAAGACCCGTCGAGGCCGATGGCGCCACTCCGGACAAATGCCCCACCACCACCTTTCTTACAAAAACCATAGCTTTCTAAAGACGTCAGCAGCATGATAGTGTAGGCGTCATATATCTCCGCAAAGTCCAGGTCATCTCGGGACATGTCTGCCATTTGTAGCGACCGGTCTACAGACGGCGCTTCATGAGGCCGGTGAAAATAGACTTTTGTATCTTTATGCATGTTCGCCATAGGCTCACGGGTGCGGGCATATCCTATTCCCGCAACATACACCGGCCTGTGGGAGAAATTCCTGGCGCGCTCGGCCGATGTCATTATCCAGGCGCAGGCCCCGTCGGTCAACACACAGCAGTCATCACGCCTTAGTGGCGTTGACACCATGGGACTGCATAAATAATCCTCGAAGCTCAGAGGCTTTTTCATGACGCCCTTACCATTCAGGAGCGCTTTACGGCGATGGTCCACGGCAATGGCACCGAGCTGTTCGGTCATCTGCTCGCCGGTGAAGCCATACTCGTGCATGTATCGAGTGGCTACCTGCGCGAAGTTCATGATCTGTTCATTGTTGCCATATGGTGCTTCAAAAGTGTCCTGCATGGCACCGCCGAGGTTAGGGCCGAAAGGCCCCCAGAGTCTTAAGGGCGCTGAGCCGAAACCATTGGTCTAGTACGCCAGTATGGTGTCCGCCTGCCCGGTAGCTATAGCCATGGCAGCCAGGAGAAACGAGCT
>CAYGXY010000231.1:0-3135 GCA_964354045.1 uncultured Dehalococcoidales bacterium | reverse complement strand
CAAGAGTGGAAAGCATTCCGATGCCGGCGATAGCTATACCGTACATACTGGCGAATCGATCAGCTACGATGATTGCGATCACAACTATAATCACTGGTGGCAGCGTGCTCATAAGGCCGTTGGCAAAGCCGCTTATAATGGTAGTGCCGGCACCTGTCTGCGCAGACTTTGCGATGTTTCGCGTCGGCCCGAAGCTGTACGATGTGAAATAGTTGGTGCTCTCTCCGATGAGGACGCCCGCTACCAGGCCCGCGAGTATGGCCCACAGCACGCCCCAGTCGGCATTGAGTCCCCATACTGCGAGGGCGGAGAAGATTGCGGTGAGTATTGAAGCGCCCAGCGTGCCGCGACGGAGCGCCATCAGCAGGGCTTTCATCTCCGGTTTGTCTCCAACTTTGACCAGGAACACTCCAATGATTGAAGCGATGATGCCGCCCGCGGCGATCATCATCGGCAGCTGCCAGGCTACTGCTTCGCTGGGAACAAGATTGTCTGCAGAGCCGACAGATATAAATGCTATCATGCTAAGGGTAATTGTTGCTATTATCGAGTCTACGTATGATTCAAACAGGTCGGCGCCCATGCCGGCCACGTCGCCCACGTTATCGCCGACGAAGTCGGCTATGACGGCGGCGTTGCGCGGGTCGTCTTCGGGGATGCCCTGCTCGACCTTGCCGACAAGGTCAGCGCCTGTATCGGCGGCCTTGGTGAATATGCCGCCTCCGGCTCTGGCGAAGATGGCTACCAGAGAAGCACCCATGCCGTAGCCGGGTACGATTCGTATGAAATCAGCTGAATTTAAATGGAAAGCAAAATAGAGGATACTTAAGCCCAGTATACCGATGCATACTACGCCGAGTCCCATGACCGCGCCTGAGCGGAATGCCACCTTGAGCCCCTGGTTCAGGCTCTTCTGCGCCGCCGCCGCGGTACGGGCGTTGGCGCGGATGGCCATGTTCATGCCAACGAAGCCGGCCGACGCCGAGCTGACTGCTCCAAAAACAAAAGCGAGTGAAACCCATCCGCCTAATTTTGGTATAACACCCAGCACGATGGCTATAACGGCAATGAAAATTGCCAGTATCATATACTCGCGTTTGAGGAATGCGAGCGCCCCTTCTTTAACTGCGGCTGAGATCTCCTGCATTCTCGCCGTGCCCTGGTCCTGCTTGAGCACGTTGAATACCAGGAAGCCGGCTAAAACAAACCCCAATACGCCCGCGATCACCGCATAGTAAATTGGATCCATACGGTACTCCCTCCTATTTTATCTTGCTTTCTAATTTGGCGAGCTTTCTCTCCAGTTCCCATTGTCTGGAGGCCACTGTCAGGTCGCCCCGGGTCTTCTCCAGGATGCCGCGGGTCGAATCGGTGGTGCGTCGTAAACCGCCGGTCATGGCATCCGGAAAGTCCATGGTTACAAGTATGCCGTAGATATCGTCCATTGCCTCAAGGAGCTCTTCGCAGCGAGTTGTTTCACCCTTACGCATCGTATCCAACGTGTGCCGCCTTAACTCGCCTACCGCTTCCGCTATACCGTTCAGATAAGCGGCATACCCTACTTTTAATTCGTCGGGATCAGGGATTGTTCCGTCTACGATGATAGATAAAGTAGCACAGCCTTCAGCGTATTCTTTCTGCGCGCTATAGACAAAGCCGGTATAAAGCAGGTCCTGATGGTCTTTCAACACTTCTTCAAGCTCTTGTATGAGATCGCGGGCGGAGTTGAGTTTCTTCTTAGCATCCTCGTATTCGCCGCGGTGTACGGCACGGATGCCTTCAGAACAGTAGCGGATAGCTTCTCTTGATGATCTCAGCGCCTGTTCCCGTGCGATATCCTTGGATTTGAAAGCGATACGAGCCTTTTCCGCGATTGCTTCAACTTTGGCTGTGATTTTCCCCATTTATGCTACCTCCAGCCTTTTGGCGATTTTACGGGTGGCTCGTTCCACGCTATCGCCTTCCAGGATTGCGCTGATCACGGCCACTGCATCTGCGCCGGCGTTGATTACGTTCCGAGCGTTGTCTGCGTTGATACCTCCGATGGCGACGATGGGCAGCGAAACGGAGTCTCGAATTTTACGCAGCATTTCCAATCCTACGATAGTGGCGCTTTTTTTTGATTGCGTCGGATAGATGGAGCCTACTGCGATATAGTCGGCTCCGTCGGCCTCGGCCTGAAGTGCCTCTTGCTCTGTAGTTGTGGAGCATCCTATCAGTTTATCAATCGGAAGCAGACGGCGTGCGGCTGAAACGGGGAGATCATCCTGTCCCAGGTGTAGCCCGTCGGCTCCGGAAGCTAATGCTATATCCAGAACGTCGTTCATGACGAATGGAATGCCTGAAGGCATGCAGGCTTCTTTTATCTGTCTTGCGGAGTTGAGCATCTGGGATTTATTCCCCACTTTATCACGAAGCTGAATGATATTCGCGCCGCCACGGATGGCCTGCCTGCAGGTCTCGACCTCGTCTTTCCTGCCCAGCGCTTCCCTGTCGATTATTACGTATAAGCCTGCTATGCGTTTGCCTCGGCGTGATACCTTGCCGCTGATTTCCTTCTCGATCTCGTATATTGCAAAGCGGGCCTGCTTGAATTTCATGGGGTCGAGGTCAATATCGGGAAGCTTGGCAAATTCCTCCAGAACCCTGAGCGATTCCGTAACCCTCCTGGCATTGGCGGTCACGACATCGTTCACATCGGAGCGGGACATGATTTCCTTGGAAAAAGCGGTGACGTCTCCCTCAGAATCACGTGCGGTGAGAAGGGTTTTCTGGAAGGATTTCGTGTTGGCTAATAGATCGTGACGCATGGTCTTCAGTCGTGAACTTAAGGCCGCGTCGTTTAATATGAATCGAGCTACGTCCTCGAGAAGGCGCAGCCCTTCGCTCAGACGATTAAGATTCGCATCGATCAGACGAAGCATTTAATTATATATCCTTGATCTTATCAGGCAGTTCACCCTCCCGAGCCTTTTCGATCATCTCGTTGACCTCGGAGAAGGTTTTGCTGTACTCCTCGCTGTGCATGTCTATGCCAAGCTGCTTGAGACGGTGTTCCGTATATCTGCCGATATTGCGCGGGTCCTGATAATAGTCATCATTCCCGACCGCCGGAGGCGGTCCCTTTTCATCGGT
>CAYGXY010000230.1:0-4725 GCA_964354045.1 uncultured Dehalococcoidales bacterium | reverse complement strand
CGGAGTAGAGTTGGCCCCGGCACCGCTGGATTCTAACGGCAGTGACACAACGTATGTCACACTTTCACGGCCGCTTGACTTTGTTGCGCTAACGGAACACCAGGAGTTCCTGGCCGAATATTACCTGTGTACGGATAAGGGCTCAGCTGCATATGACACTTCTATTTGTCAGAAATACAGGGAAGGCGGGACACCAGCCAACCTGCTCGATTTCGCTCGTATGCTTTTGAATACGTCCCCATCACACAACGAGGAGCTGTGTACCGTAGCCAATTGTACGCAGGCAGCCGAAGAGGGGTGGCATACTATTGTGGAGAATGCGGATAAAGCCTATGACCGCAGTTCAGCGTGCACCTTCACCGCGTTCCCGGCCTACGAGTACACCCGGAATACCAATGCATCCGACCGCAACCGCAACGTCATTTTCCGTAACTCGCAGGTACCCGTGTTACCTCCGTCTTTCATGGAGCAGTGGACTGAGCAGGGACTCTGGGCGGAGCTGAATGCAACATGTCTGCAAGCCGAGAATGGCTGCGATTGCATCGCGATTCCTCACAACTCAAACTGGGCCAATGGCAATAAATTCACACCGATGGACTACGGGGTGAACTTGAGCCTAGAAGAGCAGCGGCAAGCTGCCGCCCTTCGCGACCGGATGGAGCCGCTGGTTGAGATTCAGCAGCACAAAGGGAGTATGGAATGCAAGAACGGTTTTGAGGGGGTGCCGTACGATCCTCAGTGCGATTTCGAGGATATACGCGAGGCGGATTTCCCTGATTGCGGCGATACGCCCGGTGAAGGTGGCGGGGTAGCCGGCGTAGGTTGCCTCTCGCGATATGACTACATTCGGAACGTCTTGACGCTGGGCCTTTCGGAATGGGTAAGGACCGGCGTCAATCCATACAAGCTGGGAATCGTCGGCGGAACCGATAACCATAACGGGCTCCCGGGCAAAGTGGAGGAATACGATTACCCGGGTGCTATGGGGGTTAATGATAATACACCGGAGGAGCGCCTTGGTGAAGTTCACACATTTCCCCTCCCCTTCGATCTGTACAATCCCGGCGGGCTAACCGCGGTGTGGGCGGTTGAGAACAGTCGGGATGCCCTGTTCGAGGCGTTTCAGCGGCGCGAAACCTATAGCACCAGCGGCCCTCGTATTACGGTGCGCTTTTTTGGCGGGTGGGAGTATCCTGCTGATATGTGTGAAGATGATGACTTTGTGATAACCGGCTACACAAAGGGGGTGCCCATGGGTGGGGACCTTCCAGCGAGACCAGATACGACCAGCGCGCCGACGTTTGCAGTCATGGCGAACAAGGATCCCGGAGTCGAGGGGTATCCTGGAGCCGACCTGCAGCAGATTCAGATCATCAAAGGGTGGATCGACGCCGACGGAAACGAGATGGAGGAGATTATCGTGGTTGCCGGAAACCCAGAAAATGGAGCCAGTGTTGATACTGAGACCTGCGAGAGGATCGGCGACGGCTGGGAAACACTGTGCGCTGTGTGGACAGACCCTGACTTCGATCCTGATGTTCCCGCTTTTTACTATGTCCGGGTTATCGAGAATCCAAGCTGTAGCTGGAGACAGTACGACTGCAACACATTTTCTGAAGGAGAGCGTCCTGAAAGTTGCTCGGATCCAACTACTGATACAATCATTCAGGAACGGGCAATAACTTCACCTATCTGGTATGAACCTGCTACTACATCAATACCAACACCTACTCCTATCTCTACAACACCCACACACACACATACCCCTGTACCTCAAGACTGTTCAGGCGCAGATGCTATCTGTAATGATGGAACTTGTGCTTACACCTCTAGCGCTTGTGCTGGTCATGGAGGAGTTCGAACATGGCTAGAATAAGACATCGTGGTGAAGGAGCTGCGCCAGCACGAGACCGTACCGGGACAGGGTTACGACGCCATCAAGGTAGTGCTGGAGCCATAGTCGATTTGTATTCCGATGTCGACATATATCCGTTAATTAGTACAGGAGGCGGTTATGAAGGTGCTTTTGACCGGCGCGTTCGGGAATATGGGGCCGAATGTGATCGAGGCCCTTCTGGAGAAGGGGCATCAGGTGCGGTGCTTCGACCGTAAGACGGAGGCGACGCAGGCGAAAGCGCAGAGGTACGCCAGCCGCGTCGAGATGGTATGGGGGGACCTGCGCGAGGCTGGCAATGTCGCCGACGCGGTGCGCGGCAGGGAGGTGGTGCTACACCTGGCCTTCGCCCTCCCGCCCTTCAGCGAGCAGCGCCCCGATAAGGCCTGTGAGATCAACGTGGGCGGCACGCGCAATATCCTGAAAGCCATGAAGGACTCATCGCCAACTCCCAAGATTGTAATGACCTCCACCAGCAGCGTCTTCAAGCTCGACCCCAACAGCCGCTCGCCGAGGACGGCGACCGATCCCGTCGAAGCTACGGACAACTACTCCAAACATAAACTCGAATGCGAGCAGATAGTGCGTGAGTCCGGACTGGACTGGGCCATCTTCCGCATGGGCATGCTCCCCACGATCATGCCGGAGATCGGCTTCTGGATATTCTTCATCCCCCTCGATACCCATATGCAGTTCCTCCATCCCAAAGACGCGGGACTGGCCCTGGCCAATGCCGTTACCAGCAAGGATATCTGGGGCAAGACACTGCTCGTCGGCAGCGGAGGGGACAGCCGGATATGCTACAGGGATTTCGTGGAGAAATATACGCGGGCGGCGGGCATCGGCATGCTGCCGGAGAAGGCCTTCAGCACCAAGCCCTACTACACTGTCTGGATGGATACCAGCGAAAGCCAGAGCCTGCTCAACTACCAGCGCTATTCCTTTTCCGATTTCGCCCGCGAGATGCCCGCCATGGTGGGCCCGAGGAGATACAAGGTTATGCTGCTGCGGCCGCGCTACCGAGGCGCGCTGCTGGCGCAGTCTCCGTTCATGAAGACCTGATTTTGGCATCCTTCGTATTTAATGTCGCGATGTAAAAATAATTAAAAAAGGGGGAGCCTCAACGGCTCCCCCTTCTAGTTATCTCTATTGATTGATTTTACGGCTGGCCCACGATGCCGATGCGGATGCAATGGTAGCTTAAGCCCTCTTGATTTGATACCCTGCTGGAAGCCATATCTACGGGTTGTTATACTCGAAAGCGGATGTGTTCTCCCCGCCGGCTTCCTTGCCGAAGATGTAGGAATAATAGCTATCAATGCCCTTCAGGTAATACTGGAACCAAGCGGTGAAATAGGTGGACGACACGTAGCGCTGTCCTTCGAAGCCGATGATGGATGGGGCGTCCTTTCCGAACACTTCGCCGGCCTCTGGATTTTCCTGTCCGATAAGCTCGGCGACCTCGGCAAATTCCTGATTGAGGAAGCCTATGTGGTTGCCACCGTCTATCTCTACGTATTCCTTTACCGTCGTATCGGGTATAAGGTCGGAGTAGAACGGGAACACGCGGTCAGGCGGGACCATGGCGTCATCGCTTCCCACCTGCAGCTGAATAGGCACCGTTATGTTTCCTGCTGCCATCATGACAGCAGTCACATTCCCGGCTGCAAACCTGTCGGAGCTGTATCCACCGGGCGCCAGCGCGACGGCAGCATCGACAGCCGAGCCAGGAGTGCCCGCGGCCTCAATGCATCCTCCGCCCCCCATGGAATAGCCAATGACACCGAACCTCTCTGTATCCAGCAGGCCATATATTGGAGAGGAGGGCTGATCGTTCTGGCGTTTCAGTTCCTGTATGCCGCCGGTGAAACCATCGGCCCACTCGGTCCAGACACCCAGCGAGGGGTCAGGCGGGGTGAAGCCTAGGGTCACGTAACCATGTGATGTCAGCAGGTCAGAGATCCAGGTAACGGTACATTCCGCCCCATACAATCCACTGGCTACCACGATGCCAGGGTAGGGTGCGCCCGATTCATCCTTCTGAGCCGTCTCGCCGTTTCCCAGTGCCGGGTACCGGATCATGGCGTCGTACGTCCCGTAGCCCGACATGTTGTAGGAGACGCTATAGTAGCCGATAAGGTAAGGCCCCGGCTTGGCTGGTGGAGATACCTGCGCTGTGCCAAGCACCGTCGTCAGTACCGTCGCCAGTACAAGACAGAGGAGGGTCAGCGTCATGATTAGGGAAAGCCATTTCTTTTTGCGTACCCGGTTTAAATTCATAGAAAGAAATCATATACCCTCCTATGAGTGCTGTCAACGCATACGGGCGATTACAAGGATCGCCCCTACGTCGGTCGCAAGAAAGAGGTGGTCACATTCCGTGACCACCTCTTTGTCATCTCGTTGATCGATATTACGGCTGGCCCACGATGCAGATGCTGCAGATGAACCTGCCCGGGTTTCCGCCCTGGTTATGCCCCAGCGCGAACTTGACGTCCTTGAGCTGGCGTTCCGGCATCTGAGCCTTGCCTAATATCTCCTGATATCCTTCAAAGACTTCCCTGATGCCGCTGGCGCCGACGGGATGGCCGAATGATTTCAAGCCGCCGCCGACGTTGAACGGATGGGCTCCCTTAAGCCCCAGCTCTCCGGCCTCGATATCGTGTTTGGCCTTGCCCTTCTCGCACATACCGAGGTCTTCATAAGTGATCAGCTCGGCGATGGAGAAGCAGTCGTGCACCTCGCACATGCCGATCTCTTTCTTGGGGTCTTTGATGCCGGCATCCTTGTATGCCTGCTTGGAGGCCCTGACCGTCTCCTCCCAATGCGTG
>CAYGXY010000229.1:0-5140 GCA_964354045.1 uncultured Dehalococcoidales bacterium | reverse complement strand
CTGCTCTCCCAGCCGTTCATCCGAGACCCGCAGAGAAGCATTCAGGATATTATCACCGAGGTCATAGCCAAGACCGGTGAAAATATAAAGGTCCGCAGATTCGCTCGCTTTGAACTGGGGAAAGGGTGAACTTAACGTATGAAAAAAGCCCGGTACAAGCGTGTCCTGCTGAAAATCAGCGGGGCGGCACTAACTGGGGATAAACAATACGGCATCGACTTCGCCAGAGTATCTGACGTTGCCTCTCAAATAAAGCAAGTCGTCCAGATGGGGGTGGAAGTCGCCGTTGTCGTTGGCGGTGGCAACATATGGCGCGGCGCGGCTGCTCAAGAGATGGGCATGGAACGCACCAACGCCGACTACGCCGGCATGCTGGCCACACTGCTAAACGCGCTCGCGTTGCAGGATACCCTTGAAAAGATCAATGTAATCACCCGCATTCAAAGCGCAATACCAGTCGCAGCAGTTTGCGAGCCGTTCATTCGCCGACGTGCCCTGCGTCACCTCGAGAAGGGTCGTGTGGTCATATTCGCGTGCGGCACCGGCAACCCCTACATGACCACGGACACTGCTGCAGCCTTGAGAGCTATCGAAATAGGCGCAGATGTCCTGCTGATGGCCAAAAACCGGGTCGATGGCGTATACGATGCAGACCCGCAAAAAAACCCGAAAGCTAAAAAGTTCACCAGCATAAGCCATGCTGAGGCTTTGAAACTGCGCCTGAAGGTCACAGATGCCACTGCGATGTCACTTTGTATGGAGCAGAACCTCCCTATCTTTATTTTCGATATAGGCCCCCGCGATAGCATTGTCCATGCTGTGCAGGGGGATGTCGTTGGCACTATAGTCAGCAGCAAGAGGTAGATTATGATTGAGGAAGTACTCTCAGAAGCAAAATCCCGTATGGTCAAAAGCATCGAAGTCCTGCAGAGGGACCTTGCCAGCATACGCACCGGACGGGCAACACCCATGATACTCGATAATATCAAGATAGATTACTATGGCACACAAACACCGCTTAAACAGATAGCCACTATCTCAGTCCCAGAGGCTCGATTGCTTGTTATTCAGCCGTGGGACAATGCTACTTTAGGAGATATTACCAAGGCTATACAGAAATCGGACCTCGGCCTTAATCCCAGCAACGATGGACATGTCATCAGGCTGCCCATACCGCCGCTGTCACAGGAGCGCCGCAAGGAGTTAGTCAAGTCTGTCCACAAGCGGGCAGAGGAAGGTAAGATCGCGCTGAGGAACGTCAGAAGGGATTCTCTGGAAATGATAAGAGACTTGGAGAAGGAAAAAGAAATCTCCCAGGATGAGCTGAAGCGTGCCCAAAACAAACTCCAGGAAATAACAGATAGCTTCATTGCCCAAACAGACCAGATAGCCAAGGACAAAGAGTCTGAGCTATTGGAGGTCTAGTGGCCAAACCAAATACAAACCATATCCCCAGCCACGTTGCTATTATTATGGATGGCAACGGACGATGGGCTAAAAAGCGCAAACTGCCCCGCCTGGCCGGCCACAAAGCGGGGACAAACAATATTCACCGCATAATTAAATGTCTTGCCGGCCACGGCGTAAAGTATGTCACTCTGTATGTCTTCTCCACCGAAAACTGGAGTCGCCCCAGCCAGGAGGTTCGCGGACTCATGCGTCTGATAGAGGAAAGTGTCGATAAAGAAGTGCAAAGCCTGCATGCGGAGGGCGTAAGGCTTGTGCACATCGGCAGGAGCGACGGAGTTTCACAACGGCTGCAGAACAAGGTACGCCAAGCAATAGAGCTGACGGAAAACAATAAGAAGCTCACCGTATGTATAGCATTTAACTACGGCGGACGCTCCGAAATCGTCCATGCGGTTAAGCGTATCATCCAGGACGGCATCACCCCTGACGAGGTAGACGAAGCCCTGGTATCAAAATATCTGTACACCGCAGACCTTCCCGATCCCGATCTGATCATACGCACCGGCGGTGAGATGCGCATAAGCAACTTCCTTCTATGGCAAGCTGCCTATAGCGAATATTACATCACACCCACCCTCTGGCCGGATTTCGGGCCGGATGAGATAGAACAAGCGCTGACCGATTTCAGCGATCGGGAGAGACGTTTCGGTGGTCTCAGAAATAAAGTTAAGGCCTGAACAACAATATGATGCTGAAACGCTGGCTCAGTGGTCTTTTTCTAGGAGCAATAGTCTTTGCTGTCACATGGTTCGGCGATCCGTTCTTTTCCATCTTCATAGCAGCAATCGCTATTCTGGGATCATTCGAGTTCTTCCCCCTAATCGGCGTTTCTAAAAAGCATCCCATTACCATCTTCGGCATGATAGGTGTGCTGCTGTTTATCGGCATGGCACGCTTCGGAAATGGGAAGAACTCAATGGAATATACCGCTCCACTGCTGACAGCGTCAGTGACATTACCATTAATCTGGCTTGTTTTCCAATCTGATACAAAAAATGCTGCGATTAATTGGGCCTGGCTTATTGTCGGCATACTATATCTCGGCTGGATGCTGAGCCATTTCGTCCCCCTGAGACAGCTTGAAAGCGGAAGGGATTTGGTAATACTTACAATAGTTGGTAATGTCGTTTCAGATACCGCGGCCTTCCATTGCGGTTTGAAATGGGGCCGACGCCGTATGGCTCCCAGGATCAGTCCCGCCAAATCATGGGAAGGAGCCGCTGCCGGCTTCATAGGAGCGATAGCAGTAGTTATTATCCTCGGCACATTCCTGCCAACACTCAATCTCCCCTACTGGCAGTCGGCAGTGTTAGGCATACTGATCGGTATCTTCGCTCCGCTCGGCGACCTTGCCGAATCCCTGCTGAAACGCAGCACCGGCGTAAAAGACTCCGGAAACTGCGTGCCCGGTCACGGCGGCATCCTCGATCGACTTGACAGTATTCTGTTCACTGTAGTTGTTGTATACTACTTTGTGATATGGGTAGTATTGTAAAGCGATTAGCTGTCCTGGGCTCCACAGGCTCCATCGGCAGGCAAACACTTGATATAGCACGTTCCTTTCCCGAACGGCTGCGTATTATTGGCTTGGCCGCATGTACAAACGTCGGCGCTCTGGAGCGACAAATCGAGGAGTTCAAACCTGATCTGATCTCAGTCGAATCAAAGAAAGAACAGCGCAAGTTAAAACAATTCAATTGCGAAGTAACAACAGCAGAGGAAATAGCTGCGCATCCCGATGTCGACCTGGTTGTTATCGCGATATCAGGAATGGCCGGGCTCAAGCCCACGCTGGCGGCGATCAGGGCTAAGAAAAATATCGCCCTGGCCACCAAAGAGGTGCTGGTAGCGGCAGGGTCGGTGGTTACCGCCGAAGCGAAAAGGCATGGCGTCCGAATAATGCCGATAGACAGCGAGCCCAGCGCCATATGGCAATGTCTTCAGGGGGAGAACAAGGCCGTGCGGCGGCTCATCCTGACCGCATCCGGCGGCCCGTTCCGCAAGCTCTCGACTCAGAAACTGGGCGCGGTGACGCCAGAGCAAGCGCTGGCGCACCCTACATGGAACATGGGGCCCAAGGTAACTATCGACTCCGCAACACTGATGAACAAAGGCTTCGAGGCTATAGAGCTCAGCTGGCTGTTCGACGTGCCCATCGAGGATATCGACGTGGTAATCCATCCGCAGAGCATAATACACTCGATGGTTGAATTCGTCGACGGCTCCGTCAAGGCGCAGCTCAGCATACCGGATATGCGCTTCCCCATACAATACGCCATTTTCTATCCCAAGCGCATGCTGAATGAAACACTCCCACACATCGATTTTCTCAATATAAAGAGCGGCTCGACCGAAAACGCCCTCACCTTCGAGAAGCCGGATACCGGCAGGTTCCCCTGCCTCAGATTAGCGTTCGAGGCCAGCCGCAAGGGTGGAACCTACCCTGCAGTGCTTTCTGCCGCCGATGAGGTGGCAGTTGACAGATTCCTAAAAGGTCAAATAAGATTCACAGACATACCTAAGATAATATCCAAAGCCCTTGACGGACATCGCAGTACTTCCAAGCCATCCCTTGAGGACATACTCGCAGCCGACGATTGGGCCAGGAAGGTAGCTGCAGGATGAGCATATTTATTTCGATAGTCATTTTCCTCGCCATACTAACATTTTTGGTTATCATCCACGAGCTTGGTCACTATATCACCGCCAAAATGGCCAGGATAAAGGTGGAGGAATTCGGCATCGGGCTGCCGCCGCGCATGTGGGGCTTCGATCGGGGCGGCACCAAATGGTCCATCAACTGGATACCACTGGGCGGCTTTTGCAAGATGGCCGGCGAGGAGGACCCTTCCATCCCCGACAGCCTGGCCAGCAAGAAGCCGAAAGTAAGGCTCGTAGTCCTCAGTGCCGGCTCGATAGCGATGATACTTTTCCCGCTCTGGCTGTTGCCGCTGTCATACATGCTGCCGCTCGACCGCCCGGTGGAGCATGCCCCACGCATCACAAATGTCTACGACGGTTCGCCGGCCGCTAACGCCAGCCTGCAGATAAACGACGTCATCCTCAGCGTAGACGGCGTACAGGTGTTTACCACCGATAACCTTGATAAAGCGACAGACTCGAAGGCCGGACAGGAGATCACACTTTTAATATCGCGAAACAGCTCTCGATTCAATGTGAATGTGGGACTATTATCCACAGAAACATCCGCTGAGGGAGGACTGCTGGGCATCGACGCGTATAATATGGGCATCCTGATCGCCAATATCAGCGAGAACTCTCCAGCCGCTAATGCAAGCCTGCAAGCAAATGATGTAATTTTAAGTGTCGATCGCACCAAGGTAGATAAATCCAGCGAACTGAATGAAATAACAAAGGAGAAGGCTGGCCAGGAAATCATCCTTGTCATCTCGCGAGCAGGCTCACAATTCGAGGTCCCTATCGTTCCCAGAATCAAAGAGGAGATACCTGCAGGACAGGGAGCACTGGGCATCGTAGCTGCCCCCGGGACATATATCAACATTGCATACCAGCCGTGGCAGGCCATACCAAAGGGTCTCTCCGAATACGGCTCCATATTCGTAGGTATTAAAGATTCCTTCGGCGCGCTGTTTACCGGCGATGTGCCGGCCGGGGACGCCATAGCCGGTCCCATCGGTATAGCCCAGCT
>CAYGXY010000228.1:0-4443 GCA_964354045.1 uncultured Dehalococcoidales bacterium | reverse complement strand
GGGAGGAAAACCGGCCTTATTATTCCCTATTGGGAGGCGAAACTCTGCTTTCATGGGCTGGAGTATGCGGAAAGGGAAAGAAAGGCCAGTTTTGAGGATGCCGGTTTTCGGAAATCGGGTTGGTGATGATGCAATGAGGTTATGAGTAAGCGCAGGAAGAATCTGCCCCATACATGCTCCGATTGGCAAAACAAAGCAATCCTGGATCTCGCAGATTTGAATTTAGTGACAAAAAGGGCGAATTTAGTTGCGGGATTTTTCAAAATCAGGAAAATTTCGGTTTTTAAGGCAAAATACCTGATTTCCAGGGTTTAAAATGTGTCCTAATAGCACCTATTGGTTGGCGGATCTCCGATCTCATGGCCCGAAGTACCGGGAAAGGGGAAAAAGGCCTGTTTTACACTTTAAGGGATCCTCAAAAAATAAAATGTTTTTGCTGTCCTGAAATGAAAAAAGGTATCTAGTGTTTTCTGGACCGGTGTATGCCCACGAAAACTATCATAAGACCAAGGGCAACGAACACGATGGTGGGGTCAAGCCCGATACCAGGTTTGGATCCTCCCGCAGCCGTGCTGGCCGCCCCGCCCTTGGCTGCCATGACTACCCAGATGCTGAACCGGTTGGTTGATGTGGTGAGCGACATCGAATTTGTATCAACGGTGGTTGGAAGCACGGTCCAGCGCGTCTCACCACGGTCATACCGCCCGAGCACGAGCTTTGATGCGTCGCCGTCTGCAGCATCGAGATCTGATTTGGAATATCTGACGGTCACTGTTGCATCCTTGCCAAGGAATCCGGAAAGACCATCAACAGAAAATGTTGTAGTACCGGCTTTTACACCAGCCGGGAGATTCAGCAATGTCCCGATATATGGTTTCACTGTAACGTTGGTCTCTGCGAGCACCGCGCCCTGGGGGAAGCTTATCCTGACCGTCCCTTCAGGAACCTCAAGAATTACCGGGCTTTCCGGTATAACCTTGACACTTGTCTGCTGGAAGGGGGGTATGTAGGCTTCCTTTACGGTGATACTGGTAGTTTTACTGTCAAGGACCACTCCAGATGCCAACAGCATATCAGATTTGATGGTGTAGGTCCCAGCCGCAAGCGGAGTACTGACCAGTGTGTCAAACCTGACCGATTGTGAGGGAATCACAGCGTTCGCTGCAGGATTACTAATTACTGTCGCCAGGACTACCCCCGCTGAATCAGTCACATTTACCTGATTTACTACACCATAGTAATGGTGGTTACCGGTATTTTTCAGTGTGGTCGCAACCGAGATCGGTTTTCCCGCTACAATATCTCCGACAGCGATTTCCGTTATGGCCCCGGTCTCGATCAGTTTTGTGTTCTGGACAGTGAGCATCACCGGCACAATGATAGCAGTCGCAAAACCGGTCTGCCCGCCTCCTGATCTTGCAGCAGGGTGGATGTGGATAATGGCATACCGACCTCCCTCACCAACATCCTGCGGAACCCGGATGGTCGCATTGAATGCTTTTCGCTGCCCCGGTTCGATGTGAAGTACAGGGGATTCCACTGTCACAAAACTACGGGCGGAATAAGCTCCCGTATCATGTGCATCTATAAGCGGAGTATAGGAACCTCCTTCTACTGACTGCCCGAAGCCATATACCTCAATTGCATAATCCGATGGCGAATCATCAGGTTTGGTTGAAACTGCCATCGGGAAAATGTAATTCATGCCAGGCTGGACATCAAACATGATCTTAGCACCCTCAACTTTTACCGCTGCAGAAGGTATTGTTAACAAGGAAAAAATAATCAAAAAACCAGCGATGAATGAAAAAACTCTTTTCGTAGTACAATACATTTGAATTCCCCGACATTCAATTGTAAAGTGATAAGGAAAAAGGATTGTGGTATAAACCGACAAACCAATCCATTTAATTTTTTTCGCTTAACCAGCCGCACCAGTAAATGTTATGGTAATTTGATAGTTTGCTGCTTCCTCATCTGTAATGGCAATTACCTGCCGAAGTCCGACAGGAAAAGTACGTGAACCGGCACCGCCAGTTGGGCCTAATGATTGAAAGTTGGTAAATGTTCCTGTCATGGGTATCCAGGGTCCTGGATCTCCACTTTTGGATAACTGGAATGGATAGGTCAGGTTTCCGGCAACCGAATCCATCATATATCCCCTATAAGCCCCTAAATCGGCGGCATTAACGTGCCATGAAGGGTATGTGGTGGTAACATTAAGAGTTACGTTAGTCAAATCCGTCCTGGTTCCGACGGCCATTGCACCCCAGCTTACACCTGCATCAGGGGTAACATCAACATCAATGCTTCCCCCGATTGATCCAGAAACAACAACGGTATCTGTTTCTGCGGCGGATACTAACGCCGGCAAACAAACAAGCACCATCATTACAACAATTCCTGCAAAAAGAATTTTTTTCATCTTTTCCTCCAAGATGCTGAATGATTTTCTTAAAAGGTTAAAAATCTTTCTATTTTTATTTTTCCTGAAGAATTAAATGCAAATCTATATTTATTAATAATATTCACTCACTGCATATCGCTGTGATAGAATATGATAATCTGTATAATTTTACAAGAATTATACGATAGAGTATCCCTATCTTTCAGACGTAATAATTATATTAACTATCCAACAATTTTTTTATCCTTATATTCTATTCTCTTCAAAATTACCATAGTACTGTTTAATTATATTTATAACACCCTAAAGAATGAAAGCGTAAAAAAAAGTGTACGCCATTATTACCGAATGTTATCTCTTCTCTATAATTCCATAGTTTTTTCGAACATCGTTAATAATGGCTTGGCTGGAGCAGATATCACACATTTTTCTACAGCTCTGGTTGAGACAGTCAAGATTCCAAGAGTGAAAATCCCTTTCATTCTTATAGCGGATACACCAAAGGGAATCGACTCTGTACTTAATGACGTTGACACGGTTTGGAAGAGAAAGGACGGGATAATCACTGTCCTGCAGAATTCCCCCATACTGTTTTTTTCAGCAGGAGGGAGGTAAAAATTAAAATCGGAAACAATGCAAAACCAGCCACCTGGGCAATTATTTTTCTCCTTCTTATAAGTGTAATTTTCACTCACCCCGTGACTGCCATTGCACCTATTGCAAGTTTCTCCACCGACATCACCTCAGGTACCGTACCGCTCTCTGTTCAGTTCAACGATTCATCAACCGGCATTCCCACAAGCTGGAACTGGTCCTTCGGAGACGGTGACTGGTTCAATACTACCGAAGCTGCTGAGAGGAATGTAACCCATACCTATACAAATCCCAACAGTTATACCGCGCGGCTCACGGTTTCGAATGGAGACGGTTCGGATACCACCGTTTCGGGAAAAACTATTACTGTGAATCCTGCCGGAATATCCCCAGTTGCCAGCTTCACGACTGATGTTACCAGTGGTACCTCCCCGCTAATCGTCCAGTTCATTGACACTTCAACCAATAACCCCACTTCCTGGAACTGGTCGTTCAGAAATGTCACTGGCAATAATAATCAAATATGGTGGAGCACTGAGCAGGATCCCTTAAAGACATTCGGAGCGGGGAACTTCTCCATTGTCCTGAATGCTTCCAATACTGCCGGGTATTCACTATCCTCTCAAGTGACCTTCATCAACGTCAATGCTGCAGCAAATCTCCCAGTTGCCAGCTTCACTGCTGATGTTACCCGTGGTACCGCGCCCTTGGATGTCCAGTTTACCGATTCTTCTTCGAATTCGCCAACCGCATGGAACTGGTCTTTCAGGAATGTGACTGGCAACAATACTAAGATATGGTGGAGTACGGAGCAGGACCCCCTGCAGACCTTTGGCGTGGGGAATTTCTCCATTGTCCTGAATGCTTCCAATACTGCCGGTTCTTCACTGTCCTCTCAGCTGACCTTCATCAATGTTACTGCTGCAACAAATGCTCTGGTTGCCGGTTTCACGACCAATGTCACCTCTGGTCCGGCACCTCTCGCAGTCCGGTTCAATGATACTTCGACCGGCTCGCCCACATCATGGAACTGGTCCTTCGGGGACGATCTCTGGTTTAATACCACTGAAGATTCTGAGAGGAATGTCACCCATACCTATACAAATCCCGATAGTTATTCCGCACGGCTCACGGTGGCAAATAGTGACAGTAATGATACCACTGAACCGGGAATAACTATCACGGTAAATCCTGCCGGATTATCACCGGTTGCCAGTTTCTTCACCAATGTAACATCCGGTACTGCACCGCTCTCAGTGCAATTTAACGATACATCGACCCGCTCACCCACATCATGGAACTGGTCCTTCGGGGACGGTCTCTGGTTTAATACCACTGAAGATTCTGCGAGGAATGTCACCCACACCTATACAAATCCAGATAGTTATTCCGCACGGCTCACGGTGGCAAACAACCATGGTTCGAATTCAACTACGCCGTTG
>CAYGXY010000227.1:0-2909 GCA_964354045.1 uncultured Dehalococcoidales bacterium | reverse complement strand
TGTGGACGGTCTGGATCGTGATCGGCTCATACTTCGAAGAGAGCGACCTCATTGTCGAATTCGGTGATGCCTATCGGGAATACCAGAAGAGAGTGCCCATGCTCGTACCGCTCTCAAAATGGCCGAAGAGGGAACGGATCACTGTCAACAAAGGTCATGAACGGGATTGAATGCCCTTCCCTAAGTCTGGAGTAACTTCTTTAGGGATGACACCTGTCAATACTGTAGGCCGGACACCGAAGCCCCAGCAGTAAAGCGGTTACAGATAAGATCCAAAACGCACCTGGATTTGGAAGAGAGGATGAAGAGACTATTGGAAACCTTTTGTCAGATTGCAACATTGCAAGCTTGACCCCATACTTGTTCCCTAAGTCTTTTGGAATGTCGAGCTTATCTCCGGTATACTTCACGACGATGTCGGACTCGCATGATCCTCACGGCCCTTGCTTTCTCATCTATCTCATAAAGGACACGGTACTCTCCAATTCTAATTCGCCAATCGTTCTTTGAACCGGTAAGTTTGCGGCATCCCGAAGGTCTTGGGTTTTCAGCTAAGGTTCTAATCTGGGGAATGATCCGGTGGAAGGTGGTTGTGGGTAGACGCTTGAGGTCATTTTCGGCAGCTCTCTCAAGATAGACTTCATACACTTGGATGATACTCCTTCAAAAAATCCTCGAGCTTTCTAAACTTAACGGGTCTCTTTCTCATTTCTTTTAGCATATTCAAATCCTCAAGGTCGTCCAGACGCTCTAACATTTGTCGATACTCATCAATATCAAGAATGACCGCTGAGGGCTTACCCTCTCTGAGAACAATCTCAGGAGTTTTCCTTTTAGCCTTACCTTTCATATCTCAACCTCCAAATCATTTGACCTTTGAAACATAATATATCTATTTGGGTCCAATTGTAAAGCAAATCCAGTGCTTCAGGAACGAATCGCCTTACTCCTTACCCCGAAATCCGCATTCCGAATCCTGAATTGGTTTTTCTCCCCAGCACCCTATCTCCTCATCTCCCCATCTCTTCGTCTTGGATAACTCCGGAGCTTTTTTTCGATGTCTGCCCCGCTCGCTATACGCGCAAGCGCATGAAAAGTGTCAATTTTCAACAACGTCCCTCCGGTCGTTCTCCTGGAAGCCAAACGATCCGGCCTCCTTAACAGCCACCTCTAAAGGCTCTACACGACGTCCGGCCAAAACAACGGAATACCCCTCCCGCAAAAGAGCCAATGCGGCACATTTCCCGATTCCAGTTCCCGCTCCCGTAACGATAGCAACCTTCCTGACTGAACTCATGGGTTATCTTCCCTCCTCTTCGACTCCGGTCTCAATCCCTCAACCTCTGTTTTAATCGAACCAGAGAAACGAAAATGAAACGGCCAACTTCTTTATGGATGACCCCGAAGCCCAAATTTCAAATCTTGACCCCGAAGAATCTGCCCTATGTCTTAAGGAGTCGCTGCTTTCCTGCCAAGCTCATAGGCTTGCTCTTTGACTGCTTCATTCTTGGCCACCTCTCCTTTTGAAGCAGCCGTGGCTTGTACCACGCCTATCCAGTTGAGTCTGGCGAATTCAGAAGTGGTTTTGAAGCTGTGAATGATGGGGTCGGCAGTAGACACATTCGGGTCTCCGCAGACTGTGATGAGGCCAATCTTTTTCCCCTTCATTTTGGGACGATACGCTTTGTGCATGCTCCATTCTCCGTCAAAAAAGGCACACCAACGATCCAGATAGGCCTTCATCTGACTGGTCATGGCCCAGAAGTAAACAGGCACACTGTGGATGACAGCATCTGCCTCCAAAATCGTCTTTTGGATATCTATCATGTCGTCCTTGATGGCACAAGCCCCTGTTGTGTTACACTTCCCGCAGTCAAGGCATCCTGAGATCTTCTTCTGACACAAAACGATCTTCTCCACTTCAGCTCCTGCGGCCCGAGCCCCGGCCAGGGCCTGATCTAGAAGGATGTCACTATTCCCTCCTATTCGTGGACTTCCGAGAACCCCCAAAATCTTCATCGCTTCCCTCCTCGCATCAGAATGTGATTCATGTTAAGACAGCAGGCCTAAAATGACTCAATACCGAATTACCGATGCCTGATATCAGGTGACTATCCTACTTGACTGAAAAATTCAGTCAGAGAGTATGGTAACATTGGGCTTTGAATCTTGAGCTTTCAACTTTGATCCTTACGCCATGCGCTTTGCCCCATGCGCTAGGCCTCAGGTCAGGGCCAACTTCTTATAGATGACCCGGCTTTATTTCTCCATTTGTCCCGTGTCAAGGGCTGACCCCTTTGGTCTTCACACAGCTTATACGGCGCCTTTTGTCACCAACGTCAAAAAGGCTAACGGATCCAGGATCCTAATTCCCTCAAAAACTTTCAAGTCCTTAAGATGGTGATCGCCGGAGACAATAAACTCCGCCTTTGCCTCTAACGCAGATGAAAGGTACTTATTGTCCGCAGGATCCTCTTTAATCTGGTCAGTTTTGATCCTGCCTTGAGCCAGGATACTGGCCTGAGATGCCTTGTTCAGGAACTCGTCTACCTCTTTTTGGGTTCGCCTGTGTCGTTTTTTGATTTTGGGATAAAGAAGAACTGCCCTGATTTCGGAGAGGATATCTCCTGATAAGATAAGTTTTATTTTATCTTCTCTGATCAGTTCGAAGATCTTCGCCAGATCAGAATGCGGCTTTAATACGGCGCTCACAAAGATATTGGCGTCCAGGACGACTTTAAGCATTATCTTCTTGATCTGATTTTAGATTTTCTGTAGGATCGCACTGCCTCCCCGATCAGCCCATCCACATCTTTTTCATCTTCTCTTCTAAGATTCGCTCTTATTTTTGACAGAGATTCAAAAAACTCCCCTATTTCCTGCTGAAGGGACTGGTATTTTTCAATAGG
>CAYGXY010000226.1:0-2656 GCA_964354045.1 uncultured Dehalococcoidales bacterium | reverse complement strand
CCGACACCATCATAATCAACGTGGTGCGAGGCAGATGGAAGTTGGTTATCATGACATCGACGGCATTGAACTTATACCCCGGCAATATAAACAAATCCGCCCAGCCATCAAATGGGTGTGTCGTTCCGCCGAGCGACGCCTGCTCCAGCACCCTCACCGATGTTGTTCCCACCGCTACGATGCGTCGGCCCTGTGACCGAGCCTGCGACAATTGTCCAGCGACCTCCTGCGAAAGCTGACAGTATTCCCTGTGGATGTGATGTCTTTGCGGATCCTCGACGCGTACGGGAACGAAGGTATCCAGCCCGACATGAAGCGTGGTAAAGGCGAACTCGACTCCTTTTTCTTCCAATCGATGCAGCAGTTCCGTAGTAAAATGCAGACCGGCGGTGGGGGCGGCGGCGCTGCCCTTCACACGGGCGTACACCGTCTGGTAACGCTCCGGATCATCGAGATGACGACGTATGTAAGGCGGCAGCGGAACCTTCCCGGCCTTCTCCAGCGCCTCCTCATTGGAGAAACGCACAATCCTTATCGCGCCTTCTTTACGCTCGAGAACCTCACATTGCAGCCCATCTAGTGCGATGCGGGCGCCGACATCTATGCGGCGCGACGGCTTTACCAGCACCTCCCATAATGAAGGCTCGATGCGGCGCAGCAGTAGTATCTCAACCTTGCCGTCATAGCCGACCCTGTGCCCGAAAAGGCGCGCGGGAAGCACGCGGCTGTCGTTGAACACGAGGACATCGCCTTTAAACAGTAACTCAGGGAGATCATAGAAGTGACGATGTGTGATCGAGGCGTCATCCCGGTCGACGACTAACAACCGTGAATGGTCGCGAGGTTCGATGGGCGTCTGAGCGATAAGCTCCGGAGGCAGTTCGTAATCGAAATCGCTTGTTTTCACGAGGATATTATATACGTGCAGTAGTTAGTATGTCGAACAAAGGTGGCGATACCTGATTGAATCCTCTGTTATCCAATCCCCTTTAGTCCCCCTTTGACAAAGGGGGATTTAGAGGGATTTTACGAACTGGCGATATCAGCCTTCAAATGATTACCGACAATTTACGCCAGCCCAATGACTCTGCCCGTATTGGTATCGACATCGACATGCCTGAAGGCCGGGTTGGAGCCGGTCCCCGGCATGAGGCTTATATCGCCGGAAACGGGGCAGATGAACTTGGCGCCTGTATAGATAAGCACGTCCCTGATAGGCAGTGTCCAGCCGTTGGGAACGCCTTTCCAAGACGACTCGTGGCTCAAGCTGAATTGTGTCTTTACCATTACAGTTGAGTAGTCATCATACCTGGCATCAGCTTCGATCGCCCTGGCCTTGGCCTCAGCCTCAGCAGTCCACGACACGCTATCGGCGCCGTATATCTCTTTCGCTATCTTATCGACACGCTGCCGCAGCTTCATCTCCAATGGATAGAGAAACCTGAACTCGGGCTTCTTCTCACAAGCCTCGATGACCGCATCGGCCAGATCAAGGGCACCATCGCCGCCTTTAGCCCAGTGATTCGCGACGGCGCAGCGCACGCCCGCGCCCTCCGCAGCTTTCTTCACCATAGCGATTTCAGCTTTGGTGTCGCTGCTGAAGCAGTTGATGCAAACTACGACATTTACACCTGACATCTTGATGGTATTGATGTGATGCAGCAAATTCGGCAACCCCTTCTCTAAAAGCGCAAGGTTCTCCTTGTGATACTCCTCGGGCAGGGACTTGCCGGCGACAACGCCGGGGCCGCCGCCGTGCATCTTCAGGGCACGAATGGTCGTGGTCAGCACCGACACGCACGGCCTGAGCCCGCTGAGGCGGCACTTGACGTTCCAGAACTTTTCGAAGCCCATATCCGTAGCGAAGCCGCTCTCAGTAACATGGTAATCGAACATCTTCAAACCTATAAGGTCTGCGACTATAGACGACTGCCCGATAGCGATATTGGCGAACGGCCCGGTGTGCACCATGCACGGCTGATATTCGACAGTGCAGCACAGCGTCGGATTGATGGCGTTGCGCAGCCAGGCAGTCATGGCCCCACCAACTTCCAGGTCACGTATAGTGACCGGAGCGCCGGACTTGCTGAAGGCGATGGTGATATTATCTATGCGTTCGCGCACATCTTTAAGGTCTTTGGCCACGGAGAGTATGGCCATTAGCTCCGAGCTCGGTGTAATATCGAACTTCGAGCGCATGGTGAAGCCGTCCTTGCTGCCGCCCAAGCCGATCATGATATTGCGCAGCCCCTGGGCGCAGAAATCTATGACCCAGCCCATCTGAACCCTGTCGGGATCGATATCCAGGCGGCGCATGTGGCTCAGCTTCTGTAACTGCTCATCATCGTAGTTGCGCTCGTGCTGCATCCTGGCGTTGAGCGCCACCATGGCCAGATTGTGCGCATTCATGATGTCATTGATCTCGCCGGTGAGCCCCATGGAAAACTCGGTCATGGGTATGAGCAGTGCGTTGCCGCCGCCGGCAGCCGTCCCCTTGATATTCATGGTGGGGCCACCCGAGGGCTGGCGGATACAACCAACTACACTTTGCTTGCGCTTGCCCAGTCCCTCCACAAGCCCCATCAGGCTGGTCGTTTTGCCCTCGCCCAGCGGCGTGGGGGTGATAGCGGTTACCTCGACGTATTTGCCATCCTTT
>CAYGXY010000225.1:0-3361 GCA_964354045.1 uncultured Dehalococcoidales bacterium | reverse complement strand
AACTCTATCATAGCGGAACGTGTCGTTCT
This sequence comes from uncultured Dehalococcoidales bacterium, assembly GCA_964354045.1. Taxonomy (GTDB): domain Bacteria; phylum Chloroflexota; class Dehalococcoidia; order E44-bin15; family E44-bin15; genus JAYEHL01. The sequence goes on along the minus strand of CAYGXY010000225.1, from coordinate 3,332 downwards.
CGTACCTCACGATAATAGCAAGTAGAACCACTTTCCCTTCTTTTTTACTTGATTTCTCATAACAGAGTAGATCAGCAATTGGTCGAACGGTTGGATACATGAATGATCATGTATGGACGAATGAAAAATGAGGGGAACCTTCTCGGGGGGTCGTTGTTGGGGTTACTGTAAGTCACTTCCTGCCATACTTCTCCACATTATTTGGTAAATTTGAGACACAAGGTGCAGTTCAGTCTGGCAACATCAATCCGCAGTCCGTGCAATACTGCCACGGGATTGCATGCCATGATTGCACTTTGTCTTTGGTCTGCAGCGTTTCAGGACTCCATGATTATTGGGGCATTGCTGGAAAGAGGACTTCATTTTTTTTATTGTGTCGAGTTTTTTTATGTAAAAAGATTCAACACTCCTGAAAACATATCATGCAGGTTATTTTATTTTCAATCTTCTCGACACTTCGAGTCGTTTTTTATTTAAAAAAATGCACGGGTTGGGGGAATGAACCGTCTGCTATCAGGATGTTATTTTTCCTGGGTGAGCACCATCTCTTTCAATCTGGCCATATCCAGTTTATTGGAAGAGTTCAGGGGAAATTCATCAATGAAAAAGATTTTCTTCGGAACCTTGTAGGAGGGCAGCCGCTTGTTGCAGTGGGTAAGTACCTCGCTTTTGAGATCACTAGGATCTACCGTGTTGGGTACCTGGATAACAGCGACGACCGCTTCACCCATAATCTCGTCCGGGATCCCATACACTACACAGCCTTTGAATTTTTCACAGGAAAGGATCTCATTTTCAATCTCATTGGGTGAGATCCGGTAGCCTCCGGATTTGATGATATTTTTTGACCTTCCCACGACATAGATGAATCCCTCATCATCAATAGTGGCAAGGTCTCCGGTATAGAGCCAGCCGTTCTTAATAACCGCTGCGGTCCCTTCCGGGTCCTGATAATAGCCTTTCATGATATTGTCTCCCCGTGCGGCGATCTCACCGGTTTTTCCGGGTTGCACCGGTAACCCGTTTTCATCCAGCACCGCAAGGGTGACCCCGGGAATACCTTTACCAATGGATCCCATTTTGCACATGACAAGGTCGGCAGGAAGATAAGATAATCGTGCTGTCGCTTCTGTTGCGCCGTACATAACAAACACCTTCTTTTGGGGAAACGTGTCAGCAAGGAGTGTTATGTACCTGTTTGGCAGCTGGCCGCCGGCCTGCGTAAAGTACCGCAGGCTGGGGAATTTTTGTTGCAGGAACAGTGTTTTATTCATAAGAATCTGGTATGTGCTGGGAACACCGGCAAATCCCGTGCATGCATACGTATCGATATCTTTGTTTATCGAACCAAGGAAGGGTTTCTGGTTAAGAACAACACTTCCACCGACACGAAGGTGCGTATGAAGCAATGAAGCACCATAACAATAGAAAAAGGGAAGTACAACACATATCCGGTCGGTTTCATCCAGGTTGAGATAGTCAATGATTGAACAGGTATTGGCGATAAGATTTTTATGGGTGAGCATCACCCCTTTTTTTGTACCGGTGCTTCCTGAAGTGAAGATAATGACGGCAAGATCATCCTCCTGCATAACAGGGGGCGGATTCAAAAAAAGGTTATCAGAATTCTCATCAATAATTGTTTCATCGATGAGAGCAACGTCGGAACCTTCAAAATTATTGCTGTACTTTTTCTGGACAAAAGCTGCTGTAAGGGAACTTGAGTCGATGATGCCGGTGAGATCCTTTTTGCTGATTCTGGTTTCCACAAGCACCGCGATGTTCCCGCTATAGATGATGGAAAGGTAACTGATGATAAAAAATGGCGTATTATCTGCCATTAAAAGAAATTTTTTCCGGGTGCCGTATCGATTATAAATGACTGATGACAGATTCTCCAGTTTTTTAACAAACTCCGGATACGTAAGCGTTCCCTGATCACCGGTAACGAATACTTTTTCCTGACAACGACTTTTTTCCAGGAGATACCATCCAAAATTCATCCTAAACCCCTCACTAAATAGTTCTTCCGGCTCATGATTCGGTCCATTTCCCCATCACTGATAGAATAGTTTACCATTCAGGATTTTAATATCTTTCAGTGGGTGATTCATGCATAGTATCCATTCGTTCAGACGTGAAAAAAGAAAAATTCGGGCCAAAGGGGGATGGGATGCGTTCCCGGATACCTTCAGCACAGTTTTTTGCCGTGCCCACGTTTTTTTTCCCAACCACCATTGTGCCGGTCTTTTATATAAATACCGGAGGGGGTCCCTCAAGTATACGGGCAGCATTCTTCAGACTGAGTATATGTTTATTTGCCCATTCAATCTGTTGCATATCCAGATTCGTGTTTTGCTGAACTATCTCGGGGGACAGATGATTTTCCTGTGCGTACAGAAGCTGGTCGAGAATAGCATAGGGTATCCTCAGCGAAACTTCTTCGTCAGATGTGAAGTGGCTCCAGGTGTCCGGGCTCGGTGCCCGGTCTATGATCCTTTTATCGATATGGAGCAATTCAGCAAGCTTATACACCTGAAGTTTATAGCAATTTGCAATGGGTTCCAGGTCAACCCCGCCGTCACCGTACTTTACGAAAAATCCGGTGAGTAATTCAGTTTTATTGGTGGTCCCGCAAACAGCATAATTCATCTTTTCTGCATACAGGTACTCAACGATCATCCGTGTTCTCTGTTTGACGTTCTGGAGACTGAGAACATAAAAAAATTGTGATGCAGACAGCCGTTTCGTGCTGATTATCTCACGGTTTTTCAAGAGGATCAGGGAGGGGATATTGAGCATTTTCTCAGCGGCAATCATGGGAGGGCGGGATAAGGATGTGGTATGGATTGCAGGATCATACTGGGGAAACAGTTCCTTAATGAGGGCTTCTTTCTTGGCATAGATAGTGAAGGATTCCAGCATGGGAGTTATCGGGACTTCCTCATAGCGGATTTTTAACGCCTTGCACAAATCTATTCCGAGTTCCCTGCTGGAGGGAGACGATTCCTTCTCCGGAAGGATAAGACCAAATACCCTGTCAGCACCCACGGCATCAACGGAAAGAGCGGCAATAACTGCAGAATCTATTCCTCCTGAAACTCCGATGATAATTCCATCTTTCCTGAACTGATGACGTACGGTTTCTTGAATAAAAGCGGATAATTTTACTTTCAGATCTTCGCTGTTTTTAAGCATCTCTTTTTGTATGTCAAACCCGTGTTCAAAGGTTCTGTTAACCATTTGCCATCACCATTCCTTCTCAATTCCTTCTACCTTATACTAGAAAAACTATATCAAATAATTGAACCTACCAGATATTTATAAGTTAA
>CAYGXY010000224.1:0-2540 GCA_964354045.1 uncultured Dehalococcoidales bacterium | reverse complement strand
ATCAGATGACGAACTTTCTTGCGCATAGCCCATTGCTTAATTTTATTGGATTGAGGTAAGTATGATGGTCTCGTAAAAAGTCTCTTGAAGCGTCACCCCGGCGAAAGCCGGGGTCCAGAAAGCATTGAAATATCTGGATTCCGGCTTTCGCCGGAATGACGGAATTCATTGCCCGCTTTTTTGTTTTTCCTTGGGGGAAGGACTTTTCTGCCCCTTTAGTTTGAAGGAAAGCCAGTCCAGCATCTCCTGAATATTCTTGGACAGATTCCAGCGCCCCTCCGCGAAGACGCCGTAGTCGGCGCCGGACATGGCCGAGGCGAAGCGCGTGGAGTTGGCATAGAAGAGCCACTGTTCCACCCACTTCTTCTCGATCGCCTCGTTGAAGATGCTGTCATTCTGCGCCAACCCTTTGGCAACTCCTTTGTTCCACGCTTCCAGCATGATTTTTGTGGCCGTGAGAGTCATCTCATTGGTCGTCTTGATCGTATTCTCAAAACGAGAGAACTGGCCCTTGACCCAGCCCTCACTGTGACAGGAGAGACAAATGTTCTGCATCGCCGCGTTTCTCACCTCTTGCTCTTTGGGATCGATGAGGAATTGCGAAACCGGTTCTCCAGTCAGTTCTGTGGGCAAAGGCAATCCGGCCCTATTCTTGATGATGCTCGTGTCAGGAGACTTCGGATGAGCATGGGCGTAGATCAGGCCCATAATCCTCCACGCCAGGCGGTCGTTCATCTGGTGGGTTCTTTCGGCGATGACCTCATCGGCGTCATTGACGGTGAGGCTGACATGGCAGACGGCACAGGTCGGAGCGGTAAAATCCCTGCCGATCCTCCAAGGAACCTCCTTGAAATTCCATTCCTTTCCCAGGGAGGAATAGATATTCCCGTGTTTGCTGACCTCGTAGACCCCGTAGCCAGGAACATCGGGCCCCTTATGGCACTCGGAGCAGGTCTGAGGTTTTCGTGCCATTTCAATTGCAAACTGATGCCGTGTATGACAAGCGGTGCAGGAGCCTTGACTGCCATCGGGATTGATGCGTCCCACCCCCTGGTTGGGCCATCCGTCCAGGACAGGGAACTCCATCTTCCCCATAGCTGTTTCCTTCGTCTTAAGCCCCCTGACTTTCACCTCGGTCCCGTGACAATATAGACAGGAATCGGCATTCGTCCCTTCGTCAGGAGGCCTCACCGAGAGCCTCCCATTTTCAAGAGTCTGAACTCCGTTCGTGGAATCGGCAAGGTCGCGATAGACTGGGTTCTTGGTCAGATTTCCATGGGCGTGAGACATCAGGTTCTTCGCATACTGTTTTGCCTCTGTCGCATGGCAGGCTGCGCAGTCTTCAGGAGTCACCACCACGTGGACGGTGAATCCGTTATGTTCAAACGTATCCTTGTGCTTCTCTGAGAGGAGTGTATGACATTCCGCACATCCGATCGTCGACTTCGACAGATCCTCCGGGATTTTTGTTGCTGACACCTTTAGAGATCTTGGATCTTTCTTAAGAGCCTCTTCCGGAGTGATCATTGCATGAACACTCCGCTCCCAGTCAGCGACAATTCCAGGGGTCGCAGAAGCATGGCACATCAGGCATGCCTCGGTCGCTTCACTCGGGCGGGGTGAAGCAGCGCCATCGCTTCCGCTGATGAGTGCGCCACCTCCGAAAAGGATCACCCACAACGCGCAAACCCATGGCTTCATCAACACACCCTCCTTTCTTCTCCCGAAAACCAACGGAACTCGTTTCCCTTCAACTAGTCTTTTCAAACCGTTTGTATCGAGCTCAGGATCGTTACTGCGAAGTCTTCTGGTCCCACACCCGGGGATTCGATCCCCTTTTTGTCGTAATAAACTTCTACCTTATCAACAATTTGATCCTCTTCGAGGGAGACTCCTTCCAGGGATTTTTCAACTCCGGCCAACTCTTCTTTTGGATGAAACATAAAATCACCTGAAATGGCAATATCTCGTATCTTCCTGTCGGATATTTCCTCGACCGTCCGGATCAGGCCTCCCCTCGCTTTATGGAGGCCATAATAGACTTCCACGCCTTCCCTGATTTTCACACCCTTTGGATTCTTGGGGGTCTTCTTGTAGAGAAATTCGTCCGAGGTCATCCATCCTTCCAATTCCCTCATGGCAGAGAGAATCTCGGAACTCAGCCGAGCCGGTTGCAGTCTCCCCACCCTTTTTTCAAACTGATCCTTGAGGACCCTGACGACGTCCTCTCTCGGTGGGGCTGTCCCCAGTTCTTTCTTCATCGTGGTTAGATTTTCCTCCAAGGTCTTGTAAATCTTGTCCCTGAATTTTTCATCTGGGACTTTCAGGATTCTGCTCATCGCCTGGTAATCGAAATCGAGGAGAATACCCCCCACAAAAACCATGCACTCCCCTATGTTTCCTCCTCCTTCCCCTGCGATCTTTCGCCCTGATTTTGTGACAATGTCATTGATCGCTCTATATTCGGCATCAATCCCAAAGGCTTTGTAGGTTTCCACCGGAGCCTCTGAGAACCAGGGGAAGGTGTCCTGGATCACTTT
>CAYGXY010000223.1:0-2655 GCA_964354045.1 uncultured Dehalococcoidales bacterium | reverse complement strand
ATGAATTCGATGGCTGATACACAAAACCTGCTAAAGCAGGTTGCGCCCAACGCGCTTGAGCGCGTTTTTCGTCTGGGCGGCGTTCTCACGCCAACAATCTGCAACTCGCTAAATCCATCGAATGAATTCGATGGCTGATACGCAAAACCTGCTAAAGCAGGTTACGCCCAACGCGCTTGAGCGCGTTTTTTGCCTCGGCCGCGAATTCATTCGCGGCTCACGACAACAATCGCTCCGAACGGCGCTTTTGCTGGAAAATCGCCAGCGAGGCCGCCAGGTTCACAGCAAACGTGATGACAAAGAGGAGGATGCCAATGGCAAACAAGACGTGAAAATGCGCGCTGCCTTGCGCCACCTCACCCATCTCGGCGGCGATGGTGGCCGTCATCGTCCGCACGGAGCGCATCAAACTGTCGGGCGTCAGCGGCAGGCGCGCCGCATTGCCCGTCACCATCATCACGGCCATGGTCTCGCCGATCGCGCGTCCGATGCCCAGCATCATTGCGGTGAGGATGCCGGTGCGCGCCGCCGGAACCGTCACACGCCAGATGGTTTGCCATTTCGTTGCGCCCAGCGCCAGCGCCGCATCGCGATAGGATTTTGGCACGGCATCCAGCGCGTCTTCGGCCACGCTGATCATGGTGGGCAGCGCCATGTAGGCCAGCACCAGCGAACCCGTGAGCGCGGTCAAGCCGGTGGGCGCGTTGAACACTTGCCTCACCAGCGGAGAAAGCGCCAGCATGCCCAAAAAGCCCAACGCGACCGAAGGGATGCCCGCCACGACTTCGATCATCGGCTTGACGATCTCCCGCAGCCAGCGCGGGGCGACTTCGGCGACAAATACCGCCGCGAGCAAGCCCGTGGGCAAGGCCAGCGCCGCCGCGCCCAGCGTCACCAGCACCGACCCCAGGACGAGGGGCCATATTCCAAAATAGCCTTCGGTCGGATACCAACGCGCCCCGAACAACACGGGCAGCTTGACCTGGAGAAACGCGGGGACGCCTTCGCGGAGCAGAAAGGCAAAAATCAGTAACACGAAAGCAATTGCGCTCAAGCCTGAAGCACGGATCAGGCTTTCCGCGATGACTCCGCCGATGTGCGTTTTGTGTTTCGAGGGCAGAGTTGTCATGTCACTGTCCTGACGGGCTGGTCGCGCCGAGTGGAACGAACCCCAGCTTGCCCACAATCGCTTGACCGGCCGGGCCTACAATCCATTCGAGATACCGGGCCATCTGACCGGCCGGCGGACCCGGGGTATACATGTACAAGTCGCGCGCGATGGCGTACGTGCCCTGGTTGACGGACTCGAGGCCGGGCAAGACAAAGGGCTGGGTTGCGTCACGCGCCACCGCCAGCATTTTGACTTTTGGCGTCACATAGCCCAGGCCGTCATAGCCAATCGAGTTCGGATTCTGCTGCACTTCTACCATGATGCCTTCCGAAGAGGGCAACAGCAGCGTTTCGGGCGAAAAGAGTATCTTGCTCTTGGCATCCCCCAGGCGAATCACCTGCTCCAGGAAAAATACATGCGTGCCTGAATTGCTTTCGCGGGAAAGCAACACGATCGGCCGATTCTCTCCGCCCACCTGTTTCCAGTTGCCGATCTTGCCGGTATAGATATCCGAGATTTGCTGAAGCGAAAGCTGGTTGACGGGATTCGAGGGATGGACGATCACGGCAATCGCATCCCGCGCGACGACGTGCTCGACGGGCGTGATGTGATTGGCCTGGGCGCGATCGGTTTCTTCCTGCTTGATCTTGCGGCTGGCGTTGGCCAGATCCACCGTGCCATTGATCAGCGCCGCAAGGCCCGTGCCCGACCCGCCGCCCGTTACGGCGATGCGCGTGTCGGCGTGCTCGGTCTGATACGCCTCAGCCCACGCCAGCGCGAGGTTGACCATCGTGTCCGAGCCGACGTTTTGGATCGAGTAAACAGCGGCGGGTGACTGGCCCGAGAGCGAGAGAGCGGTGCAGGCGCTCAATAGCAGAGCGGCGATTGCGGCGAGCATGGCGAGGCGAAGCGTTGCTGGCATACCCTGATTTTACCACAAGAATCTGCCAGCCGTGCGCCGGCCGCGTTTTCATTCTTTTTGACATTTCTCCCCGCGTGACTTAGAATGCTGTGTGTGCATACTCGACAAGAGCCGTGAGGTTGGGAAAATGATTGACGAATATCCCGCAGTACAGATCAGTCACGCGACCGTCCTGCTGACCGCGGAGCAAATCGTCGAGGCCGTGCGACAACTTGACGCGCAAGAGCGCGAGCAAGTGTTGCAAGCTTTGCGCGAGCCGATGCTGGCGAAAGAGGCAAGTTATCGCTACTCGGTGGCTGCGCTCAACTCGCCCGCCGCGCAAGCCGTATGGGATAACCCTGCCGATGCCGCCGCTTATGATAACATTCCCTGGGAGCCGGGCGATGCCTTATCAACGCGGTGAGGTCGTCTACGTTCCGTTTCAATACAGCGAACTGTCCGGCGGCAAGGTGCGCCCCGCCGTTGTGGTCAATAGCGCCGAGTTTCAAGCTGCAGAGCAGTTGTACATCGTAGCAGCAGTCACCAGCAATGTTGCGGCCTCATCGCTGGGACATCGAATCGTGGATGCAACGTCCGCTGGTTTAAAAGTGCCCAGCCTGGTGCGTCCAATCTTGCTGACCTT
>CAYGXY010000222.1:0-3469 GCA_964354045.1 uncultured Dehalococcoidales bacterium | reverse complement strand
TTTGCCAAGGAAGGCTTGGAAAATGCTGAATTTATAATGGAAAATATAAATAAAATACCCGTTCGTATTCATCCTATGGTAATGCCTGGGTTTGGTGCGGCAACATTAGACCAGGTGATCAACAGTAAACATCTTGGTGATCATATCTGCGTATGCCATTTAACTGATGGCTCAGTAGATGCTCATACCGGCGCTTTATACGAGCCGTATACAAACGATCCTGAGACACTCGGCATGCTATATCACAAGGATGATGATTTGTACGATTTTGTGGAGAAAGTCCATAAAGCCGGCTGCCAGATTTCTATTCACGCGGAATCAGATAGGTCTGTTGACCAGGTCCTTTGGGCCTATGAAAAAGCCTTGGAGAAATACCCCCGCAAAGACCACCGCCACCGCATCGAGCATTTTGAATTGGTTACTATGAAGCAAATAAAGAGAGCAGCGAGACTGGGTGTGGCCCTGGCCATGCAACCGGCATTCATGACCGTCTGTGAAAACCTGGAAGACTACCGGGTACTTTTTGGGGAAGAAAGGATCAAGAGATTCCATCCTTACCGTTCCATCTTAAATGAAGGGGCGCTAGTTGCGGGAGGTTCGGATTCCCCGGTTACCAGGATCAATCCACTGGAGGGTATTCATGCCTTGGTTAACCATGTTATCAAAGAACAACGTATTGATGTATGGGAGGCCATTGAGATCTTCACAATCAACAACGCCATGATAGGTTTTGAGGAAAACGTTAAAGGCAGTATCGAGCCGGGTAAGCTAGCTGATTTTACCGTGCTTTCCGAAGACCCGTTCCGCATACCACATGATAAGATAAGAAATATCAAAGTTGTAATGACCATTGTTGGCGGCAGAGTTGTCTATGAGAGGAAGGAGGAGTGATATCCTGTTTCAATACAAAAGAAAACAGGATATTTACGAGCAATGTCGACTATAAGTAAAGGCAAAAAAGCCGGCGAAAAACGAGAATTGCCTGGTGCCAAATCAGCGGAACTTCTACAACTGAGGAATCAATATGTTCCTAAAGGAGTTTTTCAAATAGCACCCATCTTTATCAACAAAGGTAAAGGGGCAATTATCGAAGATGTCGACGGCAACGAATACATCGATTTTTGTGCCGGTATTTCCACCCTGAGTATAGGGCATTGTAACGAAGAAGTAATTTCGGCAATTAAAGAACAAGCCGAAAAACACCTTCACACTTGTTTTCACGTACTCATGTATGAATTATACGTTCGACTGGCTAAAAAGCTCACGGAAATTACACCGGGTGATTTCCCCAAGCAGGTTATGCTGGCTAACAGCGGCGCTGAAGCTGTTGAAAACGCGATAAAAATCGCCCGGAGATATACTGGCAGGCGAGGTATTATTGCCTTTGAACATGCTTTTCATGGGAGAACGGCGCTTGCTCTGGGTTTAACCAGCCAGGTCAAATTCTATAAATATGGTTTCGGTCCTTTCGACCCCAGCATCCAAAGATTTCCCTATGCCTATAGCTACAGAGCACCCTTTGGTCTCGATGATAAACAATACGCAGAATATTGCGTGCGCAAAATAGAAGATAGTTTTAAAATATATACCCCATCTGAAGAGACCGCTGCTATAATTGTTGAACCGGTATTGGGAGAAGGTGGATTTGTGGCACCTCATCCAGCATTCTTGAAAGGTTTACGAAGGATATGCGATGAGCATAACATTCTACTGATTGCCGATGAAGTGCAGTCGGGTATGGGTCGCACTGGTAGAATGTGGGCGATTGAACATTATGGTGTGGTTCCAGATATTATTTTGTCTGCCAAGGGCTTGGGAGGAGGACTGGTTATTTCGGCAGTTATCGGCAAAAAAGAGGTCATGGACTCAGTCGATATAGGGGGGATAGGGGGCACATTTGGAGGTAATCCACTTTCCTGCGCGGCGGCATTGAAGACGATTGAAGTGATCGAGAAGAACAACTTATTGGATAGGGCCACTTATTTGGGTAAGGTTGCCAGGGATAGACTTGATAAAATGAAACAGAAATATAATATGATAGGCGATGTTCGGGGGCTTGGAAGTATGATAGGCGTGGAATTGGTCAAAGACCGTGTGACAAAAGAGCCGGCATCTGAACAAACCAGTAAAATAAGGGAAAGTTGCCATAAACATGGGCTCTTAATAATGACCGCTGGCGCATTACATAATGTATTCCGCTTGATGTTCCCCTTGACAATCAAAGATAGTGAGTTGAAAATGGGTTTGGACATCTTTGAGGACTCACTAAAAGCCGCTAGTTAATTACAAAGTTTATATTTCAAATTATAGTTGCAGTCCTGTTTTTTTCATGATGTTTATTCCCGTTAATGTTGTGCGATTATCTAGAAAGAGAGGATAGAAATGGCTAACAAAATAGATGGTGTTTACGAGGTCCTGAGTCCATGGGCTGAAGCTGACCCAATTTCGTTCTGCGGGATAAGCCCTAGGGTAGAATCTCTGGACGCGAAGAAAATAGGCTTATACCGTAACACTAAACGCGCCGCCGAACCCACTCTTAAAGCAGTTGCGGAACGTTTGAAGCAAAAATACCCGTTAGTAACCTTTAGCTGGTTTTACAACAGGGCTCCTAACGAAACAATCGCGGAGCAGGCACAGAAAGACGAGTTTGAAAGCTGGCTTAAGGGGGTAGATACAGTTATTGCTGCCTATGGAGACTGAGGGGCATGCACGAAGTACCTTGTGTACGATGCAATTTCTGTGGAAGATAGGCAAAAGCCGGTTGTTATGCTGGCGAATTACGGCTTTGTTCATGATGCCGAATCTGCTGCCCGTAGCAAAGGCATGCCGGGCATCAGAGTCATCCCCACCAAAGTGCCTTGTGAAAGCACTGTAAAAGAGGATATTGAAGCTGGAGTTGATGAGTCCTGGAATAACATTATTGCTGCTTTAACCAAACCCCTCACCGCGGAAGAAAAATCGCCTAAGGCTAAGGAGACGGAAAAACCGGCGCGGCTTATCTTCAGGGGCAGTCTGGGTGAAGTCAACCGCTTCTTCTACCAGCGTGGCTGGACAGATGGTCTTCCCATTATTCCCCCCACGGAAGAAGCTGTGGCTGAAATGCTCACGGGGACGGATCTGCCGGCCGACCGTTTATTAGGTAAATTACAGTCCCGGTTGGGTAAAGCAACCATAGAGAAAATAGCTATAAATGCTGTGATGGCGGGTGCGTTGCCTACCTATCTACCGGTGCTTATTGCCGGTACTATCGATTTACTGGAATCGGAGTCGGGCTTTATGGGCTATACAACCTTCGGGTTTAGCACAGGTTCTTGGGCGCCGTTCTGGATCATTAACGGTCCCATCCGTAACCAGTTGAATATCAATAACAGCTCAGGAGCTTTTAGCCCGGGTAATATTGCCAATGCCGCCATAGGGCGTGCGATGGGATTGATTATCAAGAATATCGGTGGGGTGCGTAAGGGTGTCG
>CAYGXY010000221.1:0-3524 GCA_964354045.1 uncultured Dehalococcoidales bacterium | reverse complement strand
GGCCGGCATGGAAGTTTCGGCGCTGCTCGGGCGAATGCCTTCAGCGGTAGGTTATCAGCCGACGCTGGCCACTGAAATGGGCGAGTTGGAGGAAAGGATTACTTCCACCAAGAAGGGCTCAATTACGTCATTCCAGGCGATCTACGTGCCCGCCGACGACTACACCGATCCCGGTGTGTCGACGACCTTTGGTCACCTGGATGCGGTCGTGGCCCTGGAACGCTCCATTGCTGAGCAGGGTTTGTATCCTGCCGTTGATCCGTTAGCCTCGAACTCCCGAATCCTCGATCCCAAGGTGGTCGGCGATGAGCACTATGCAACCGCCCGCGGCGTGCAGCGCGTGCTGCAACGCTACAAGGATCTGCAGGATATAATCGCCATTCTGGGTATGGAAGAGCTCTCAGAGGATGATAAGCTTACCGTGAAGCGCGCCCGCAAGATCCAGCGCTTCCTGTCTCAGCCGATGTTCGTCGCCGAGCAGTTCACCAGCATACCCGGCAAGTACGTGCCGGTCAAAGAGACGGTGCGCGGTTTCAAGGAGATCCTTGATGGCAAACACGATGATCTTCCGGAGCAGGCGTTCTTGATGGTTGGCACGATTGATGAGGCGGTGGAGAAGGCGAAACAGATGGCGAGCGTTTAGCTGGGGATATTGATAATAGGTGGTGAAGGCCTTTGGCTAAACTAAAGTTTGAGATAGTCACAGCAGAGCGAGTGGTTTACTCCGAGGATGTCGATATGGTTATCGCCCCCGGAGTCCAGGGTGAGCTTGGTATTCTCCCAAGCCATGCGCCGCTACTGACTACGCTTAAGCCCGGCATGCTGATGGTGCGTCATGGCGGTGAAGATGTCGCCATGTTCGTGAACGGCGGCTTCCTTGAGGTCATGCAGGACAAGGTCATTGTTCTGGCCGATGTCGCTGAGCGTGCGGAAGAGATTGATGTCGCAAAGGCCGAGGAAGCTAAGCGCCACGCCGAGGAAAGCCTGCGGAAGAGCGCATCTGCGGTTGATATAGCTGCTGCCGAGGCTGCCCTGCGCAGGTCTCTCATACAGCTTAAGGTAGCTGAGCATCGCCGCAAGAAGTCAAACAGGTAGGCTTCGCAGATAGTAAGTTATCGTTTGCAGGGCGAACATGGGATCCACCCTTCGTACCCGTACATCAGGCGGTACGGTAGTCGCTACCAGAGAATAGCTGAGAATCGCTTTTATTCCGCATTGTACTAGAGCATCTACTATTTTCTGGACCTGAGCGGGCGGCACGGCAACTACGCCGATTTTAATATCCCTATTCTTAATGGTCTTGGATAGCTCGAATGTATTCTGGATAATCACCTCGCCTACCTTCTTTCCGATCAGTTGGGGATCAATGTCAAATGCGGCCACAATTTTAAAACCGCGTAGCGCGAGATTACCGTAGTCCAGCAAGGCCTTCCCGATTCTTCCAACCCCGATAAGCGCCATATTCCATTCCTGATCCAGCCCTATTATCCTTCGCAATTCTGTAGATAACGTTTTAACGTGATATCCTTTCCCTTGCTTGCCGAATTTGCCAAAGTAGCTCAGGTCTTTCCTTATCTGGGCCGGGGTCATCTGGAGCCTGGCTCCCAGTTCCTGTGAACTGACTACTTCGGTGTTCTCCTCGGTTAGCAGAGAAAGCATGTAAAGATATATTGGAAGACGGAAGATTACTACCTCTGGTATTTGTGATTGCGAGTTACTCATTATGACTTACCTCGAATGCTATATATTGCTTACTGCTTAATTGGAATTTGCCTCCGAAGTTGGTAATGATCTATTTCTGCCAAGAATGTGATTGGGTAGCTATACTAGAAAAGGCCTTTCAATATCTCTATTATCATACAACCTTTATCGATATCGATTGATTTTATCACTTCATCGGTTGCCGGTATAAGGAACACACTGGTATCAGATGAAATTTCGTAAACATCATTGCTGCCTGTCGGTATAACGTTCGAGATTGTTCCCAGAAGTTGGCCTTCAGTGCTTTGCACCTCAAGTCCAAGGAGTTGGAATCGATAGTATTCGCCTTTTGGGAGGGGTTTGAGTTCAGTGGACGGTACTTCCAGGCAGGCTCCGCGGATTAGTTCTGCCGCATTTCTGCTGTCGATTGCGTCAAGTTTGAGTATGACCGTATTGCCGCGATATCTGCTTGATTTGATGGTTACAGCACACCCTTGCAGGTATATTGTCTCACCACATGCGAATCGGTCGGAGAAGTCGGTCAACGATTCTACCTTTACCTCTCCGTGGATGCCCCAAGGGGCAACAACCCGAGCAATCGGGATGAATTGGGGATTCATGATACTAAGAAAGGTGGGATTGTTAAATTACCACTAGTTCTACGCGGGTGTTCTGCTTGACAGCCATTATTCGGAGCAGGGTGCGCATTGCTTGCACTACGCGGCCTTGCTTTCCGATGACACGGCCCATGTCATCCGCGTGTACCTGGAGCTTAAGGAGTACTCCCCCTTCGCTTCTCTCCTCAGTCACCACGACGTCATTAGGATTGTTGACGATGGCTTTGACGATGAACTCAATAAGCTCTTTCATGTCATTCTCCTTTGCTTGTTTCTTCGAGCCCTTCTTGAGGAAGGGTCGTTAGCTTTCTTTCTCAGTCTTGACTTCCGCCGCTGGCTCTTGAACTGGTTTTCCCTCTGATTTCTCCTCTTCTTTCTTAGGAAGCTTCTTAGAGAAGTTGATTTTGGGCATTTCCGTAATGCCGGCCTTGCCTAGCAAAATACTGACCCGTTCTGTAGGTTGAGCTCCACGGCTGAGCCATTGTCGAGCTTTTTCTTCGTCGATCACAATAGTAGCTGGTTCAGTACGCGGGTTGTAGTGGCCTATGATTTCAATAAAATCACCATCTCTCGGTGACTTAACATCAGCGACTACTAAACGGTAGCTGGGCTGTTTCTTTTTTCCTACGCGACTTAATCTAATTTTTACCATGTCATTGTACCTCTTAACTTTGCTATTATCATAGATTAATCGCTGTGTGTCAATGGGCGGTTGCCAGTATTCGTATCAGAGGCTATAATTTCCGATGTGGAAGTGTGTGACATTCATCGATGGGACGTGAGTGTAGCCAAGGCCGTGGAGATTCAGCGTGGCCTTGCGGGCAGGGTGGTGCGGAGTGGTCAACTCGACGCTGTCGAACTTATCGCCGGTGTCGATATATCCGGCGCGAATAGCGATGGTATGTCGCGCGGGGCAATCGTTCTGCTGCAATATCCGTCGATGGAAGTGGTAGAGCGCAGCGTGGTAACGATGAAGGTGGAGTTCCCTTACGTTCCGGGGTTGCTGTCGTTTCGTGAGATGCCTTTGATACTGGCTGCCTGTAGGAAGCTCTCTGCTGTGCCCGGGCTGTTTATCGCTGATGGTCAGGGGATCGCGCATCCGCGCAGGCTGGGGCTGGCGTCTCATCTCGGACTTGTATTGGATGTGCCTACCATCGGGTGTGCCAAGTCTATATTATGCGGCAAACATGGTGATCTGGGCGATGA
>CAYGXY010000220.1:0-8554 GCA_964354045.1 uncultured Dehalococcoidales bacterium | reverse complement strand
ATCGATCAGGGCGGCGGCATTGAAGTGCCGGTAGTGGTGTTCCATAAAGGCCCCCACGGGACCGAGCTGCGGAAGCTTTGCGGCGGACTTGGAGCGAGGGTTTTTTACGCCTTCGCGCTGTTTCTTAGTAAGTGACCTGGGGCCGGATGTTATCGCCATTAGAACAACTCCTTGATTGCATCGTATTCACCGAATCCAAACATCCCCTTGCCACCCAGCAGTTTCGCACCGATTCTATGAACGTCAGCATTATATATTGAGCGTGGTTGAACGTCAATCGAAAGCCACAGCAAATGATCGACAAATACGCTTGCGACAAGCAAATGCGGCTACGATGGCACCGGACAAGTGTCGGATATAGCAACAGCCTGGGAGTGATGACGGATCTCCCGGCCACGCTGAACAGCTGTTCAGCAGACGTCGCGATGGTCAATATCAAAAACGGCTTCGAGTCTGATTTTGTTGCAGCCCTGATCAAGCGCTAATCTTCAGACGACTCTTCTTCAAAATGCTCAATCTCAGCAGAAGATTCCTCAAGTGGCTTTTCTATCTCGCCTTTCTCCGCCAGTCCCTCAGATGCTATTTCCCCTTTGACCAGGCTGCTCTCTAATACCTCCTGCAGGGCCCCTTCAAAGGTCTTCTCGTCTAAAACAAGAGAAGGCGGAGGCGCCAATAATGCCAGTGCCTCCGGAGAAAGAACACACCGCGCCGGTATCAGCTTGCCGATAATCACATTCTCCTTCAGCCCGAGTAACTTATCCGTCTTCCCGGCTACCGCAGCCTCTGTCAGTACCCGTGTCGTTTCCTGGAATGAGGCCGCTGAGAGGAAACTGCTCGTATTTAATGAAGCCTTTGTTATTCCTAATAGAACCGGCTGGGCTGTGGCCGGCTCACCACCCTCTGCCAATACCTTAGCGTTAATATCCTCGTATACAAAGCGGTCTACGAGCTCGCCAGGAAGCAGTTCGGTATCCCCGGGGACATCTATCCTTACCTTGCGCAGCATCTGACGCACTATAGTTTCGATATGTTTATCGTTAATCGTCACGCCCTGCGAGCGGTAAACCTGCTGAACCTCGTCTACCAGGTACTGCTGCACGGCCTCCCGACCCATTATCCGCAGCAAATCCTGCGGATTGAGGAAACCTTCGGTAAGCTGCTGCCCCACATGTATCGGCTGACCCGCTTCCACAACAATATGTGATGCAGCCGGCACCGCGTACTCACGCTGTTCCTTCTCCTCGTATGAAATAGAGATCATGTTTTTGTCAACGCTCACAGTGCCAGCAACCCTGGCAATTTGCGGAGCAGCCTCTGTCATCAGCGCCTTGGAGGTATTCTTCGGCTCAGCAAGTACCTCTCCGATATCAACCCACTGGCCTGTAGTTACCTTGGCTTTCCATCCTGATGGGAGAGGAAAATCATCCTTATAAGTCTCGGCACTTTCCACCTGAATCCTGCGCTCGTCCTCATCTTCGGTAATATGAGCATATCCGTCTATCTCAGAGATAACTGCCTGAACTTTCGGAGAACGAGCTTCGAAAAGCTCTTCAACACGCGGCAGACCACTGATGATATCCTGTCCGGCAACGCCACCGGTGTGGAATGTACGTAATGTTAGCTGCGTTCCAGGCTCTCCGATGCTCTGAGCTGCTATAATTCCCACCGCCTCGCCCATCCTGACCTGCGTCCCATGCGCCAGGCTCCTGCCATAACACTTCTGGCAAACGCCGTGCCTGAGCTGACAGGATAGCGCCGACCTTATATATACGCTTTTTATCTTAGCCTGGACAATCTCCTTGGCCTTACTTTCATCGATCTCTTGATCTTTTTCAATAATTACTTCACCAGTTTTCGGATGGACAATGCCCTCTATTACAGTCCGCCCTACTATGCGTTCCTCGAAAGGCGCTATTATGCGTTTCCCCGACTCCAAGGTAATCCATATACCCGCAGTTGTGCCGCAGTCTTCTTCAAGCACTATCACGTCTTGCGCGACGTCCACGAGTCTTCTTGTGAGATAACCGCTATCTGCAGTACGTAACGCTGTATCAGCCAGCCCTTTTCTCGCTCCGTGCGTGGAAATAAAGTATTCCAATGCTGTCAATCCCTCGCGGAAGCTGGAACGGATAGGGAGGTCAATAACCCGTCCTGACGGGTCGGCCATAAGGCCTCGCATACCAGCCATCTGCCTTATCTGAGCGATATTACCCTTGGCCCCTGAAGTAGCCATCAAATATATAGAGCCATACTTGTCCAGAGACTCCTCAATAGCCTTGGAGACCCTCTCAGTAGCCTCCGACCACAATCTAACAGTGTTAGTATAGCGTTCCTCCTCGGAGATAAGTCCCTTCTGGAACTGTCTATCAACCTCAGTTACTTTTTTGTCTATCTCTTCCAATATCTCTTTCTTCGCCCCAGGCACCTGCATATCATGTATAGCTATGCTGCAACCTGACTGCGTGGCGTAACGGAATCCCAGACCTTTAATATCATCGGCTAGTTTTGCAGCCTTCTCATTTCCCAGTTTCTTGTAGCACTCCGCTACCATGCGCCTCAGCGTCCCTTTATCTGTCGTCTTATTGATAAAGCCTAACTCTTTGGGAACGACCTCATTAAATATTATACGACCGATAGTAGTCTTAAAGCGTTCCCCCTCGTCGTTCCTGACCTCAACCTCTGAGCCAAGATCTACTATACCCATATCATAAGCTAATTTAGCTTCCTCAAAGCTGCTGAAGGTCATGCCTTTTCCTTTTCCATTCGCCTTGGGCATGGTCAGGTAATAGCATCCCAGAACGATATCGAGCGTGGCAGCCACAGCAGGCTCACCTGAGCTCGGCAGCAGCATGTTCTTGGTAGACAACATAACCTCCCGGGCTTCGAGAACTGCCGCTTTGGAAAGAGGAACATGCACCGCCATCTGATCGCCGTCGAAGTCGGCGTGGAACGCCGTGCACACCAGCGGGTGCAATTGTATCGCGCTGCCGTCGATCAGCACCGGCTCGAAGGCCTGGATGCCCAGGCGGTGAAGCGTGGGGGCACGGTTCAGCAGCACCGGTCGCTCCTCCATCACCAACCTCAGCGCGCTCCACACCTCCGGTCTCTCCCGCTCCACCAAGCGTTTGGCGCTCTTGATATTGTGTGCATGGCCTTGAATTATGAGATGGTGCATCACGAACGGCTTAAACAGCTCGAGGGCCATTCTCTTGGGCAATCCGCACTGGCCCAGCTTCAACTCCGGGCCGACTACGATAACCGAGCGGCCGCTATAGTCCACACGCTTGCCTAAAAGGTTCTGGCGGAAGCGGCCCTGTTTACCTCGAAGCATATCTGATAATGACTTCAACTTGTGATTGCCGGCGCTGGTGATGGCTCTACCTCTGCGACCATTGTCGATGAGGGAATCTACAGCCTCCTGCAGCATCCTCTTTTCATTACGAACGATTATCTCCGGCGCACCTAGATCCAAAAGCCTCCGCAGCCTGTTGTTGCGGTTTATTGTCCTGCGATACAGATCGTTGAGATCGGATGTAGCGAACCTGCCGCCATCCAGCTGGACCATCGGGCGCAGGTCTGGGGGAAGCACAGGAAGCACTGTCATTATCATCCACTCCGGCTTATTGCCGCTTCTCCTTAACGCCTCCACCACTTTGAGCCTTTTGATAGCCTTCTTGCGGCGCTGGCCGGTGCTGGAACGTGTTTCTTTATAAAGCTCCTCGCTCAAACCAGTGAGATCGAGCTTTGCCAGTATATCCAAGACAGCCTCCGCCCCCATGCCATTCTTAAATACGCCCGGATATTTATCATTAAGTTCGCGATGTTTATTATCGCCGAGTAAAACCAGCCTCTGGATTCCCTCCAGCTCATCGATTCTGCTGTTAATTTCGTCCCAACGTTTCTGCTTCTCCCCCGCTATCTCAGGAGTGGTTTCATCTGCAGCCTCTAAAGCGGACAGCTGTTCCCTAAGATTCATTACAGCAGCTTCCTTAGCTGATTCATCCACGCTGGTAATAATATATTGGGAGAAATAAAGCACCCGCTCCAAGTTTCTCGGTGAGATATCTAACAGCAATCCCAATACACTGGGAGTCCCTTTAACAAACCATATATGGCTTACCGGGGCAGCCAGTTCTATATGCCCCATGCGTTCACGCCGCACCCTGGCGCGGGCTACTTCCACACCGCACTTATCGCAAATGATTCCACGGTAGCGCACTTTTTTGTATTTGCCACAATAGCATTCAAAATCCTTCGTCGGGCCGAAAATCCGTTCACAGAACAGGCCGTCCCGCTCCGGCTTCAACGTACGATAATTAACAGTCTCGGGTTTAGTCACCTCGCCCCATGACCAGCTTCTTATCTGCTCCGGCGAGGCCAGAGAAATTCGTACAGCGCTAAAATCGTTAACTTCAAGCACCACTGTCTCTCCCTTCGAGTCTTGGCATCTTGGAGCCCGGATATTCACCTAAATCAGAAGCTAGGACCACACTCTCTTCCTCATCATTCAACACCTCAACCGCAAGCCCCAGGCTCTGAAGCTCTTTAACTAATACCTTGAAGGACTCAGGTACACCCGGCTCCCAGATAGTATCCCCTTTGATTATTGCCTCATAAGTCTTAGCCCGGCCTGTGACATCATCAGATTTAACAGTCAGTAACTCCTGAAGCACATGGGCTGCACCATAGGCTTCCAATGCCCAGACTTCCATCTCGCCAAAACGCTGGCCACCGAACTGAGCTTTACCGCCCAATGGCTGCTGTGTGATAAGCGAATATGAACCGGTTGAGCGAGCGTGGGCCTTGTCTTCAACGAGGTGAATGAGCTTCATCAAATATGTATACCCTACTGTAACCGGCTGATCAAAAGGCTCCCCGGTCCGGCCGTCATACAAGGTAGTCGCGCCCCATATAGGCAGCGGGATGTTTTTATCCTTGCTGGTTTTTAACGCCGTTGCCAATAATTCCTCATCATTGAGGCCTTCTTTCACCCTGACTCCCGCATCCTTCATCCACAATAGCAGGGCGACACGCCTGGCTTCACCGACATGATCACTACCAAAGACCTTGTTCCCATCATATCCCAGATCATTCAAATACGCTTCGGCCCTATCTACTTCAAAATGGTTCCCCTTCTCGGGATCTGGAGTGATCGCGTTGGTACGATGAGCCAGCCACGCTTTAGCTAATGCATCCTCAATATCATCGTTATCAGCACCATCGAACACAGGTGTATCTACTCTAAATCCGAGTGTTTTTGCGGCCCAGCCTAGGTGCGTTTCCAGCACCTGCCCCAAATTCATACGTGAAGGTACACCGATGGGGTTGAGAACAACATCCACATGACGCCCATCTGGCAAGAAAGGCATATCCTCTACAGGCAGGATTCTGGCGACCACCCCCTTGTTTCCATGCCTCCCCGAAACCTTATCGCCTTCGGAGATCTTTCTCAATTGCGCCACCCACACACGAACCATTCTGTTAACACCCGGCGGGAGCTCGCTATGCGTTTCGCGGGTGAACTCCTTGACATCAATAACTTTACCCCATTCGCCGTGGGGTACCCTAAGTGATGAGTCTTTTACGTCCCTTGCCTTGTCGCCGAAGATAGCCCGAAGCAGCTTCTCCTCGGCACTAAGCTCTGCTTCTCCCTTTGGTGTGATTTTCCCTACAAGGATATCACCCGGTTTAACCTCGGCCCCAACCCGCACAACCCCTTTTTCATCAAGATTTCTGAGGCTCTCTTCTCCTACATTAGGTATATCCCTGGTGATTTCCTCCGGCCCCAGTTTCGTGTCACGAGACTCGATCTCGTGTTTCTCCACATGAATAGATGTAAATTTGTCATCCCTGACCAAATTCTCACTGATAACAACTGCGTCTTCAAAATTGTACCCTTCCCAGCACATAAAAGCACAAAGGACATTCCTCCCCAGTGCCAGCTCGCCGTGATCTGTAGAAGAGCTATCGGCGAGCACCTGTCCCCTTTTGATTTTCTGCCCTTTAGAAACGAGGGGGCGCTGATTGATACAAGTTCCCTGGTTTGAGCGCGCGAACTTTATTAACGGATATATCTGCTCCTTTTTCCCATCTTTAATAATAATCTGCTTGGACGTAACGGATTTTATTACTCCATCCCGGTCTGCAATCAATACTTGCCCGCTATCATACGCCGCCTGTGCTTCCATTCCCGTTCCGATTATCGGAGACTCGGCCCAGACGATCGGCACTGCCTGGCGCTGCATATTGGATCCCATCAACGCACGGTTGGCATCGTCATGTTCCAGAAATGGAATGAGGGCCGTGGAAACGCTCACTATCTGCTTGGGTGAGACATCCATAAGATTTACTTTAGTCGCCAGTGATTCCTCGAATTTACTGCCAAGCCTGGCCTCCACTTTATCGTTAACAAACTGGTTCCTATCATCCAGAGGTTCGTTGGCCTGAGCAATAGCATATTCATCCTCTTCATCTGCAGAGAAATAGATGACCGCATTAGATACAAAGGGTGAAACCTTGACCTTTCGCTGATTCAACTTGGTCAATTTTGCTGCTGTATTTTTTGTAACCTTGTTGCCGGATTTAATTATTGACTTTCCGTCATCATCAAGGACATTTTCCGCCACCGTTCTGCCCATGAGATCAGAAGAATCGTTATCCATCTCATGAACAACCCTGCGGTAAGGCGTCTGGATGAATCCATACTCATCGATTATACTGAAAGTGGCCAGCGATCCTATTAAACCGATGTTGGGTCCTTCTGGTGTCTCGATAGGGCAGATACGTCCATAATGGGAATGGTGAACATCCCTCACTTCGAATCCGGCACGCTCTCTCGATAGACCACCCGGGCCCAGTGCTGAAACCCTGCGTTTGTGGGTCAGCTCTGCCAGCGGGTTCGTCTGATCCATGAATTGCGATAACTGTGAGGCCCCGAAAAACTCACGCATAGCAGCCACTACCGGCCTTACATTAATTAAGGCACTTGGAGTAACGGATTCCGGATCGATGATACTCATCCGTTCCCTGATCACACGTTCCATACGAAGCAGACCGATCCTGAATTGATTCTGAATCAGTTCACCAACGGTACGCACCCTCCGATTACCAAGGTGATCTATGTCATCAGGAGAATCCGCGCCGGTATTAACCATGATTATGTGGCGTACAATCTCGACCAAATCCTCGCCGGTAGCCGTTTGATGTGAGCGAGGGATATCAATATTCAGCCGTTTATTAACCTTGTAGCGTCCTACCCGCCCCATATTGTATCGTCTGGGATTGAACAGCAGGTTTTCAATAAGGCTCCGAGCATTATCCTTCGAGGGAGGATCCCCGGGGCGCAATCGCCGGTAGAATTCTATTAATGCAGTCTCTTTATTCCTTACTATAGAATCTCTCTCAACAGTAGCTTGTATGAAGCGTTGGCCTTCCTTAACCCCTTCAAAAAGTTTATAAAGCTCCTCATCGCTGCTATAACCAACGGCACGCAGCATTGTTGTGACGGGTATTTTCCTCTTTCCGTCCACTTTTACCGATATCACATCCTTGCTGCTAGTTTCAAATTCCAGCCAGGCGCCTCTCTCCGGGATCAGCTTTGCAAAACATAGCTGCCTGCCGGTGGTGACATCCTGCTCAAGGGTAAAATAAACGCCGGGTGAACGAATAAGCTGGCTGACTACAACCCTCTCCGCTCCGTTAATGATAAAGGTTCCTTTTGGGGTCATCAGGGGGAAATCGCCCATAAATATGTCTTGTTCTTTGATTTCGCCAGTATCTTTAATGATCAGCTGTACTTTTACATAAAGAGGGGCGGCATATGTAATATCCCGCTCTCTGCATTCTCTCTCGGAACGCTTTTCTGGAGCAGCATTCCGCATATAATCCCAGAACTGTTCATCATCTTTAAAAGCAGGCATTTGAGCGCCGCGCTTCTCACCAAATCCATAACTTAGAAAACGCAATTCGAACCTGGACCCGGAAAAATCCTGTATAGGTGAAATCTCATCTAATAGGGTCCTTAATCCCCCCCGCTCATCAGGACTTAAATAATAAGGCCTTTCGTCACAAAACCTGCGATAAGAGTTCAACTGGATTTGTATGAGGTTAGGTACCTCCAAAATGTGGGCTATCCTGGAATACGATTTCCTGGGTTCGGCTCCTTGAGAGACCGGCTGTGTCAAACTCATAAATACCCCCCTAAAAAAGGCAAAAATTCTCCCGTAAAAATCAGATGTTTGAAATCACGAGGAAATAAAAAAAAGCATCGAGGCCTTCATTAGCAAATTGTAATGTTACCAGAAAAGCTTAACCCTGTCAATATATTTTTGTTCTGTTTTATTATATTCCTTATTGCTAATTTTTTCCACTGCGATTTATCAGCTGCCGATTGACTAATCCACAAATAAAGAAGGGCTGGCATATCCAACCCTTCTCTTTCCATCTTTAGTTCTAAACTGAATTATCGACTACGGCGCCGGATTATAGTAGCTGATCACTAGTTTCGGACGCTCACCAGTATTAGTCCAATCAGAAGAACGGAAAAGTTTATACC
>CAYGXY010000219.1:0-2600 GCA_964354045.1 uncultured Dehalococcoidales bacterium | reverse complement strand
ATTGTTGTCGATATCGGAATCAGTATCTTCATAAATCGTCTCAGGCGGGTTCAGTACTTCGATTATAGCTCCGCCGATGTCTATTATCTGTCCCGCTTGAGCAGTGATGCATTTGATTCCATTGTTTGATATCGTGTTGCTTAATTCCAGAGAACCTGGCAAGTAATCGCTATTTTCTTCTTTGTAGAGTTGATCGGGAGGATATAATACTTGTTTTACATTATAGCGTTGCACTACTTCTATCAGCCCGTTCGCATGGTCGTCATGCTGGTGTGTAAGCACAACCATATCGATAGTCCGGTTCCAGAAAGGCAGCGCTTCGCCCAGCACCAGGCATATCGCCTCGGGGTTCGGTCCGCCATCGACGAGAATGTAATGGTTAGACGGGCTTTTTATCAAGATGGAATCTCCTTGCCCGACATCGATAAAACTGACCTGCAGCTTTCCAGACTCAGGTGTGGTGAAGACGGCAGCCCATATTACTGTGGCGATTACCAATAGAGTAGCAATTCCCCACTTTACTGGTGTCGAGACAGACAAAGCCGCAAAGATTATTAGAGAGTCATCTTTTTTGGGGAATAGACGCTTTATCTTGGAGCTTAGCCACAGTATTGCTGTCATCAACCCGTAGTAAGACCACACCAGCCATGCTTTGACCTGGCCTATTTCGATGGAGGCATGCGGGATCGCGGCGAATCCCTGGACTACGAGGACAAAATATTTTAGTAATATCCAATCAATCCAACCTACGACTTGGGCGGCTGGTATCCAGACCAGTCCGATGATCGCGACGGCTGCCGTTATCATAATGATGGCGGGCAGTACGAGCGCTGCGAAGAATGTGGCGGGGAGGGTAACGAGCGATGTGTAGCCGAAGTAGTAGGCTGTGAGCGGCAGTGTGGCCAGTATGGCGCCCAGTCCGACGGCCAAGCTGTCAGAGACAACTTTCGGCATTTTGAGCCTCGATAGCCAATCTTGAAATACCGGTGTTAGGAGTATGAGGCCGAGCACGGCGGCAAAGCTGAGCTGGAAGCTTATCTGCCACAATATATTCGGGTTGATAGCTATCATTACGGCGGCGGAAAACACTGTGGCAGTGAGGCCGCTGCGCTGCCGCCCGAGGTATATGCCCAGAAGATAGAGGCTGACCATGATGACGGCCCTCAGCACCGGCGCCGACATCCCTGCCAGCAGGGCGTACAGCCATAGTATGGCCAGAGTGAGAATGAAGTAGGTGGGCCTGTGTTTGCCGAAGAGCCGCGTCGCAACGCTGAGCACAATGCCGGCGATGATGGCCATGTTCTGGCCGGATATGGCCAGGATATGGGTTGTCCCCGAGCGCTGGAAGGCTTCGTTCAGCGAGGGAGGGATGTCGCCGCGCAGGCCGAGGAGGATGCCGCGTGCCAGCGAAGATTCAGGCTCCGGCAGCGATTGGCGCAGCGCTTCTCCCAGCCGATGTCTCAGGGAATATATCGCCTGTAACGGTTGTGATCCTTGTCCCTCCGATACCAGCTCAACATCGGGATAATACATAGAGGTATATATGCCCTGGCCTTCCAAGTATGCACGATAGTTGAACCCGTTCAGATCGTCGGGCGGAAGCTCCAGGTCGCCGGTTACATTCAGCAGATCGCCGTATTCTAGAGAGGGATATCTTGAAGTGCGAACGAGTAGATTGCCCGATGCCATCTCTCCCTCAACCTCTTGCACAGATAGAATGAGTTTCACCGAAGAATTTGTAGCCTCAGGTTCCTCCATAATCACTCCGGTGACGGATATATTCTCCAGTCCGATGTATCGCTGGAGGTCGTCGCCGGTGGGTGCTGCAGCAAATCGCAGGGCGCCGCATATGAAGGTTACGATACAGGCTATTCCTAAAATAATAATGCCGAATTTGTGTACATGATGCCTTGTTCTAACGATTTGCAGCAGGATCGCAAGGAAAAGAATCGCCGCGATAGTGAGCAAAGCGGGGCCAAGCGGGATACGAAAGTGAGAGCCGGAATATATACCGAGTATGAATACCAGACTGATATAAACGAGCTTCATAATCGTTTCGTTCTATTATTCCACAGTGATCAGGTCTTTTATATTGTCAAAGGTGGATTGCCCGATGCCGGGTACCAGCAGCAGCTCGAAGACAGTGACGAATGGGCCGTTGGCCTCGCGGTAGTCGATTATCTTCTGTGCTGAAGTCGGACCGATCCCGGGCAATGCATCGAGCAGCCAGGCTTCAGCCCGGTTGATGCTGATCTTCTGTGATCCGTTGGTCTCAGCTTCTGTCGGTATATAGAGCTTGATTTGTGAGATGTCGGCTCCATCAGCCAAGCCGCCGACTGATAGTATGACATCGTTTATAGTTGAATCCTTATCGGCAGGGTACCATCCCGGTCGCATGATGCAGCCGTCGACATATATTTCTGTCGTATCCGATATCGGGGAGTTTTCTTCAGGCAGGATGATCTCTATCGGCCCTTTAGCCCAGGGATGGAGTTGAAAGAGCATTGCAACTCCGCCGGCGATGATTATTATGAGGACGAAAATGATGATGGTTTTATCGTTATGAGGTCGCTTCAATTTTCTCCCTGAAAGTTAATTTT
>CAYGXY010000218.1:0-3804 GCA_964354045.1 uncultured Dehalococcoidales bacterium | reverse complement strand
TCGAGTGCACGGCCATGTCGATTAAATACCTTGGCGAGACCATCGACATCCACGGCGGCGGCAACGACCTGGTCTTCCCACACCACGAGAACGAGATCGCGCAATCCGAGGCCTTCACCGGCAAGACCCCGTTCGCGCGCTACTGGATCCACAACGGCCTGCTGCAGCTCGGCAACCAGAAGATGAGCAAGTCACTTGGCAATCTGATTACGATTAAAGAGGCCCTGGCGAAACACTCGCCGGATGCAATAAGATTATTTATCCTCAGCTCGCACTACCGCAGCCCGCTCACCGTCACAGACGACGGCTGGGACGCAGCAGAGAAAGGCGTTGAGCGACTGCGCCAGGCTGCCCGGCGTAACAGCAGCAACAAATCGTCAATATTCGACGCCGAAGACTACCGTCTGCGCTTCATCGAATCTATGGACGACGACTTCAACACTGCACAAGCCACCGCCGCAGTATTCGACCTGGCCCGCGATATGAACCGCTCCGCCGAGGAGGGCAAATCCATATCCGACGCGCAAGCAATACTTATGGAGCTATCCGGCGTGCTGGGCCTTACATTCGAAAAAGAAGAAGTTAAACTCGATCCTGTGCCTTACATTGCACTTGCGAAAGAAGTGGGTATAAGCATCAGCGGCGACGCAAAACCGGCATCCTACTATATAGATCGACTAATCGAGAAGCGCATCGAGGCCAGGAAATCCAAGAACTGGACGCTGGCCGATAAAATACGCAAATCGCTGGCTGCTCACGGCATCACACTCGAGGACACGCCACAAGGGACAACATGGAAATATAAGAAATAAAAGAGGCGCAGGATATGGTGTAGGGGCAGGGCTTGCCCTGCCCGGTAACAAGGTAACAAGGGCGCAGCGAGCAGCGCCCCTACGCGCGAACGTTTCGTCCTACCGCCGCTTCCCCTAAATATAAAAGCCCCTGCCGCACATGCAACAGGGGCTTATTCTTTCCAGAGGCAAACCTAGCTTAGAGCATACGTAGCGATCACGATGCCTATCGACATCAGAAGCGGCGTAACCAGCACAGTGACGACATCCATGCCGAGGGCCGGAACAAGCTTGGACATGTCATTGTTATACTTGACCGCGCCCAGCATCGCCTTGAACCCTAAAGGCAGGGTGAGCAAGCCGAGCAACGCCAGCCACGGCAGGACGCCAGCGGCGGCGCCGGCGATTATCGCAACATAGGCCCCTATCAATAGGACACTGTAGATAATTCCGGCCTTGGTCTTCCCCAAAATTATAGGCAGATGCTTCCGGCCCGCCGCCCTGTCAGCCTCCACATCGGGAAACTCATTGATCAGAAGAAGATCGGCGATGAGCAGACCGGCGACTACGCTGACCACAGCCGCTCCGGCACTGTATCCGCCCGTCTGAGTAACATATGTCCCCAACACCATCAGGCCAAACCCCAGCCCGGGACCTACGATTTCGGTAATGCCAGACAGTTTTGTAAGATATGGAGTGTAAAGAAAAACGATCAGCACGCCGACGACGCCAACAGGAACTATCGTCCATTTATATACCGTAATGAAATAGATGCCGATGGCGGCGGTTATCGCCAGGCAGGTGAGGCCGAATATCAACACCTTCTTCGGATTGAGCTTGCCCGAAACCAGAATTTTGCTGCCGCCGGAGAACGACGTAGGCTTCGTATTGAAATCGATGCCGGTCTTATAATCCGAATATTCGTTGAGGACATTTACCGCAATGTGGGCGAACAGCGCTCCGACGAACGCCAGAGCGAAATAAAGAGGCCTGAATGGTTTATCTTCAAATAACGATACAGCTACACCTGAAAATACACAAACAGGAACAAGAAGCAAGAAGCTCGGCCTCGTTTGCATAAACCATATCTTCAGGTTTCCCACCTATTTCTTCCTCTTCCTAGCTTTTAACTTTGACTGCCCCTTAATGAAGTTCTGTTCGCGCCCACTTTAACCTCAGCTCCGATGTTGGCGCCTAAATATCTTGCCGCGCTGCCCTTTTGCACCGATACCTCCAGCCTTCCGTCCGATCCCAGGATAGCCAGCAATTCCTCTTCGTCCTCATAAGAAGTACTTATATCATCGATGATATGTCCGAAGACTTCTATGAAAACCCGTCCTTTAGGCAGGTCAGACTTTATGATATCGGTGATAAGGTTGCCGAAATGATCTATATGAATCACCTTGCCGATCAGAGTTCCATCCTCATGATGGTATGGGCGAGAAAGAGCTACTCCAGATAAAGCTGTAATCGACGAGCCCAGCTCGTGCGGCGCGACGCCCAGCGATAAGTGGGCCGCCGCCGGAGCGAATATGTCGCGACCGTGAAACGTATGGCTCACAGGATTCAGCCAGTAGCGCTGGTTGGTAAGTTCGAACGCGTGCATCTTAGGTGCAGACTGAGATGCCACATAGCTAAAAACACCGTTATCCGGTCCAACATAATATGCCTTGGGTCCGACTAAAAGCACCGCCCTGCGCTTGGTACCAACCCCTGGATCGATAACTGCTATATGAATTGTACCTTCAGGGAAATAACCAGTTGCGGTGCTTAAAATATATGCCGCCTGTGTAATATTCTGCGGACGTATGGTATGACAGATATCGACTACAGTAGCTTTGGGGTTAATGCTAAGGATGACACCCTTCATAGTAGCCACATAGGCATCATCAGTACCGAAATCTGTAGTAAGAGTTATAACCGTCATTCTATTAAGAAGCCCTAACAGCAAATATGGAGATAAGCACGAATATAACCATCATAATGATCGTAAAGCGAAACAGTGTCTTCTCTATCCCGCGTTTCGTTCGATACGCACCTGTCTGCTGTCCGAATATGCCTCCCAGTCCGCCGCCTCTAACCTGAAGTAACAGCGCAATGATAAGTACGATCGATACTACCAATTGAGCGATTTCAAGATATGTCTTCATACTCAGCTCTCCAACCTCTCCCTCAATAATTTATTTACAAGAGCGGGATTGGCCCGCCCTTTCGTTAACCTCATAATCTGCCCTACCAGAAAACTCTGTGCCTTTTCTTTTCCTTTTTTGAAGTCGGCCACAGGCTGTGGATTTTCAGCGATAACCCTATCTATTATATCCTCGATTTCCTTAGTGTCGCTTATCTGTGAAAGTCCTTTTTCGGTGATTATCTTATCGGCACTCTTGCCCGTGCTGAACATGTCCTCGAAAACAACCTTCGCCGCTGAACCGCTCAGCGCCCCGTCATTGATCTTTCCCAGCATCCCTACGAGGTGCTCAGGCGTTATTTTCGACTCTTCGATGTCGATATCGTTCACATTAAGCAATCGAAACAGCTCTCCCGTCATCCAGTTGCTTATGGCTTTCGCCTGTTTCTTACCACCATGGCTGTCGCTCAAAGCCACACACCGCTCGAAAAATGCAGCCATCGGCTTCGAGCTGGTAAGAAGGCTTGCGTCGTATTCCGACAGCCCATACTCAGCAACTAACCTGTCCCGCTTGGCGACCGGAAGCTCCGGCAACAGCGATTCAATCTCATCCACCCAACTTCGGCTGAAAGATAACGGCGGCAGATCGGGCTCGGGGAAATAGCGATAATCATGAGCGTGTTCTTTGCTGCGCTGAGAAACGGTTATACCTTGATCATCTACCCACCCGCGGGTCTCCTGCACCAACCGCTCGCCGCTCTCAACCGCCTGACGCTGGCGTTTTTCCTCAAATTCCAAAGCGCGAAATACCGCCTTGAAACTGTTCATGTTTTTTATTTCCACCTTGACCGATAACGGCTCTCCAGGCTTGCGTATACTGATATT
>CAYGXY010000217.1:0-2800 GCA_964354045.1 uncultured Dehalococcoidales bacterium | reverse complement strand
CGCCGCCAGGCAGCCAGTACGCGCCGCCGCGGTCGATGAGCACGTCCGGCGCGCCCTTCACGAAGCAGCGGATCACCGGTTTGCCTTGGGCGTCGTTCATGCTGTGGAAGGTGGCCATGAACTTGTAGTCGGAATCGAACGGGACCTCCGCCACGCGCGGATACATCTCCCGGGCGTGGTCCACGCTGATTCCACCCTTCTCGGCCAGTACGATGAGCGCGCCTTCGGTGGGGTCACCGATGAGGGCACCGTCGTCGAGACGCGCGTCGGCGCACAGAGCCATGGGCAGCATGACCTCATCCAGATCGACCTTGGCACCGCCTGCGCTCAAGAGCTGACCGTCGGTGCTATAGGTAACGGTGCCTTTCTGCCAGGGTTGCTGGTCCTTGACACCGCTGGTCTTCAGTTCCATCGTTCCCTGGGTGCCGTAGCCTTCGCCGGTCACTTTGAAGCGGTTCTGCCCGGGGATGGTGAACTCACGGGCGGTCATCTTGTTGAGCGTCAGGGTGCCGGTCTTATCCGAGCAGATGGCCGATACCGACCCCAGGGTCTCCACAGACGGCAGGCGCTTGACGATGGCGTTCGAAGCCGCCAGCACGCGCGTCCCCATGGAATAGAGAGTGGTGACCACGGCCGGCATGCCCGATGGGATGGCGGAGATGGCGAGAGCGATCCCCGCGGTGAAGATGGCGTCGAAGGGCTGGTCCTGCCGCAGGCCCAGGAAGATCATGATGACGAAGGTGATGCCCGCCAGGCCGGCGATCAGGACCGTAAGGCGGTCGAGCTGCTTCTGTAGAGGAGTCTTCTCGGACTTGGTCTTGTTGAGCAGGTCGGCGATGTTCCCCATCTCGGTCTTCATACCGGTCGCAGTGACGATCATCTCCACGCGGCCGCGGGTCACCGACGTGTTCATGAAGGCCATGCAGTGGCGATCGCCCAAGGGGACGTCGGTCTGGTCGATCGCGTCCGTGCTCTTGGCCGCGGCTACGCTCTCGCCTGTGAGAGCGGCTTCTTCGATCTCCACGTTCGCCGCCACGAGCAGCCGTCCATCCGCGGGAACGCGGTTACCGGCTTCCATGAGGACTATGTCCCCCGGCACCAACTCCTCCGCCTCGATCTCGACCGCGACGCCGTCGCGGCGGACCCGGGCGATGCTCTTGAGCATCTTCTCGAGCGCGGCCAGGCTGGCCTCGGCTTTCGATTCCCCGTTCATGCCGAGCACGGCGTTGAGCACGGTCAGTCCCAACAGGACCAGGGTGGTCCCGAGTTCTTGGACGACGATCTGGTTGACGATCGCGGCTCCCACCAGAAGGATCTGCATGAAATCACGGTATTGGCGTAAGAAACGCCGCCACCCCGGTTCCTTCTTCTTGCTGGCCAGCTTGTTGGGGCCGTACTGCTCCTGACGTCGCTTGGCTTCGGCCGCGCTCAGGCCCTGCTCCGGGTCGACCTGGAGTTGCTTCGCGACCTCCTCGGCCGATAGGTCGTACCACCTGCTCTCGGGCGTTTCTGCCATGATCGTTCTCCCCCAGACCGTGGGTCGTCGTCGCCGGATTCGCGCGCGTTGCTCCCCGCGCGTGCATCATTCACGCTACCAGTGTAGGAGATGGCAGCGGTAAGCGCCACGTCTCTGCCCGCTGTTTTGGTAGCAGATTTGGTCCAGGCTGCTCGGTTTGCGGCGACGGCAGTTCCGTTGTCCCGCCTGCGGCGGTAGAATGGGGGCCCAGGCTTCTGTACTCACGGTCGACCGCACGATCTGGCGAGACGGCGAAGGAGGAGTTGGTGAGTCAGGTAGACGGGCTCTACAACGCGGTGCAGCGGCGGATGATCAACCGCATGCTCAACCTCGCCGCCGGCGGGGACAAGCCGAAGATCGTCAAGGCTTTCAAGCTTGCGGAGAAGATAACGCCCGACTCTCACAAGGGCTCGGTCCGGTTCCTATGCGACAAAGTCGAAGCCGACCATCCGGTGCTCCAGATTGCGCGCCACGTGACCACCAAGCTCAGCCCGGAATGCCGTGATCGCTTCATCGAGTGCCTGGTCGTCAACACTCTTCTCCGGGGCGATGCCAAGAGGAAAGAGCTCAGCGAGACCACGGGCATGAGAGCCCCGACCACCATACTGATGAGCCCCACCATGAGGTGCAATCTCACCTGCGCGGGCTGCTACGCCGGGGAGTACTCGCCGGATCAGGATCTCGAGAGGGGTCTCTTGCAGCGCATCGTCGACGAGGGCAACGATATGGGCGTATACCTGTTCACCTTCCTGGGAGGTGAACCGTTCCTTCACCCCGATCTCCTCGGCTTCGCTCGTGCGAACAGGGACTCGATGTTCCAGATCTTCACCAATGGCACTCTGATCACCGACGAGATCATCGCCGAGTCGGCCAGGGTCGGGAACATCGCTCTCATGCTAAGTGTTGACGGTACCCCCGAGCTGACCGACCAAAGGCGGGGCCCCGGCGTCCACAAGCAGGTCACGAGCGTCATGGACCGGCTGGGCGAGGCGGGCGTGCCTTTCGGCTATTCGGCCACCGTGACCAGCAGCAACTGGGACGTCCTCGTCAGCGACGAGTTCGTCGATCCATTGGTCGCCAAAGGGGCGATGATCGCTTGGCACTTCCTCTATATGCCTATAGGCCGCGAGCCTGACGTAGGGATGATGCCCACGCCGGCCCAGCGGGAGCAGTTCCGTGAAGGCATCCACCGGCTCCGGTCCACCAAGCCCTTCTTCCCTGTCGATTTCTGGGGCGACGCCCCCTGGGTCGGGGGCTGCATCGCCGGCAAGCACTACATGCACA
>CAYGXY010000216.1:0-2657 GCA_964354045.1 uncultured Dehalococcoidales bacterium | reverse complement strand
CAAACGCTACGGTCGGATACTAGCCGATAAAAATCCTCTGGCGCGCTGGACGTACTCCGATGCAGAGTGGAGAGAGTTCACCGAGGCTGATTACAAAATAGATAGAAAAAACAAATGGATACTGGTAAGCATCATATCAGCATTTGCCATCTTCTTCGGTGTGTTATTCGCCATCATGGACCCCGAGGCCGGAATATATGTGCTGTTTGTAATGCTGGGCCTCATCGTACTCGTATCGATCACTGCCTTCCTTACGTCACAGCAGAACTATCGACGTAATGTTCGTCATAAAGGCGAAACATTAATTGCCAGCGACGGACTGATATTGAATGGCCAGCTCCACGCATGGAACGTCATCGGCAGCAGGCTGGAGCGAGTGGATTATATGGAAGAAAGGCCGCCTATGATCGAGTTCGAATATTCGGCGGTCTCGCGTAGCGGACGCGACAGCTACACGGTTCGCGTACCGATACCTTCAGGCCAGGAAAAGAGCGCACGCGATATCGTCCAGTTCTTCAATGACGCGCTGGGACAATCCGCTCCTGGGCAGTTCGAAGAAGACAAGACGTAGTCTCTGCAGCCAACAGTTCAAACAAGTAATTGGTTCTTCGTCGTTTACTGCGCTTTATCGTGCTTATATATTGTATAATCTATTTCATCATCGGAGGTAAACATGTCGATTGATATCGGGCGTGGCAAGGGAACAGCGGAAATAACCATCGATTATGAGCACTGCAACTCGTGCGGCCTGTGCGTCAAGGTTTGCAAAGGAGCGCCCCTGTACATGGAAGACAGAAAGGTTTGCATCGATCAGTCGCGGTTGTTCGGCTGCATCGCCTGCGGTCAATGCGTCTGCGTCTGCCCCTCCAATTGCATCAGCATCAAAGGTCGTGATCTTTCCCCCGACGACATTATCGGCATACCTGCCAAGGAGAGCAAGGCGACCTATACCCAGCTTCTCGCTCTCATGTCAGCCCGCCGCAGCGTGCGCAACTTCAAAGACCGTGAAGTGGAGCGAAGCGTTGTGGAAAATATAGTCGCGGCCGCATCCACAGCGCCCATGGGCATCCCTCCATCGGAGGTAGGCATCCTCATATTCCAGGGGCGCGATAAGGTCAAGGCATTTCGCAAGGACCTGCTCGATGTCCTCAAATCATGGAAACGGATGATGTCGCCGGCGATGATAGCGACAATGCGCCCGTTCATCGGAAAAGAGAACTACAGTGCATTTAAGTCATTCGTCACACCGGCGATCGATGCTTATATTGAAATGGACAAAAAGGGAGAGGACTGGTTCTTCTACGACGCGCCGCTGGCCCTTTATTTTTATGCCGCGTCGACCTCTGACCCGGCCGATCCCTACATAGCCGCCACCTACGCCATGCTGGCCGCTGAATCGCTGGGGCTGGGGAGCTGTATGCTGGGATTCACCGGGTACGCGGTAAAGTATAGCAAGAAGCTCAGGCGCAAATACAAGCTTCCCGCCAAGATACAGCCGGGCATCTGCGTCATATTCGGATATCCCGCTTTCAACTATCATAAGGCATTGAAGCGCCGTTTCGCCGAAGTGCGGCAAATATAATATCTGGGCAAGCTTGACACATAGAAGACCACACAAGTATTATTCATATAGGCGATCAGTTAAGAATCAAGACTGCTGTTATTAGAAGAGTGACATTGTCGGATAAAAAAGAAATTGCCGTCAGCGGGATTGGAGTCTTTACCTCCATCGGCTGCAATAAAAATGACTTCTGGAAAGCCTTAATATCGGGCAAGTCCGGCGTCCGGCGCATCCAGGCATTCAATCCCACAGGACATATAAGCCAGATAGCTTCCGAGGTTACCTCTTTCAAACCCGAGGATTACATCGACCGCAAACAGGCCCGCAGGATGGCCAGGGTTTCTCAACTCGCATCTTGTGCCGCGATACAGGCGGTGAAGGATGCTGGGCTCGATATCGCAAATGAAAACCCGGCGAGGATCGGATGCGTCATCGGGTCGGCCGCCTGGGACTACGCCAGCATTGAAGAGCAGCACATCAGGTTTTTAGAGAAAGGCCCGGGCTTTGTAAATCCTCTATCTGTGCCAAAGTCCATTGCCAACATGCCGGCATGCAATGCGGCGATAGTTCTGGGGATTCATGGGCCAAACATGGGAATATCGGCAGCCTGTGCCACGGGTGCCTGCGCTATCGGCACAGCGCTCAGCATCCTGCGCGAGGGCCGGGCAGACGTGATGCTCGCCGGCGGGGCTGAATCAACGCTTACTCCCCTCGTCGTCGACGGCTATGCCTGCATGCATGTTCTCTCACAACGCAACAATGAACCGGAGCGTGCCAGCCGCCCGTTCGATGCCGACCGCGACGGATTCGTTATAGCAGAAGGGACCGGAGTGCTGGTGCTAGAAACCATGGAGCACGCAAGGAAGCGCGGGGTTGAGCCTCTGGCCATACTCAAGGGGTTCGGAATGACCGCCGATGCCTACAACATAGCGCTCCCCGAGCCGGATGGCAGGTGGGCCGCAGCTGCAATCGAGGAAGCACTTAGGGATGCGAAGCTGAATCCTGAGGACATCGGATATGTTAACGCCCACGGAACATCCACCAAGGTCAATGACAAGATCGAAACCATAGCTATACACCGCGTCTTCGGTGACAG
>CAYGXY010000215.1:0-2976 GCA_964354045.1 uncultured Dehalococcoidales bacterium | reverse complement strand
CACCACCTCGGAGATATTCGGCATATTGAGGCAAGAGCTGGGCGAGGATCACAGTTGCCTGGTCCCGCCGGACTGGGCCAAGGGTGCTTAACGAAGGGAGCAGATGAAGTGAGAAAGGATAGAAAGGTTAGAATCCTGCTGGCGAAGGCCGGGCCCGACACCCATGTCAGAGGTATCTCCATCCTGATGTCGCGGCTGCGCGACGCCGGCAGGGAGACGATATATACAGGTTTATACCAGTCGCCGGAGACGATCGTGACCGCGGCGGTGCAGGAGGATGTGGATTTCATATTCCTGAGCAGCCACATGGGAAGGCAAGTGTCACTGTCAAGGGACATAATGGCGCTGCTCAAAAAGAAAGGCGTTGACGACCGCATCGCGCTGGCGGTTGGCGGAGTGATCCCCAAACGCGATTTCGCCCCGCTGAAGGAACTGGGGGTCACCGCAGCGTTCCAGCCGCACACGCTCGTGAATACAGTGATAGATTTCGTCAATGATTACGTCGCCAAAGCCGATAAAAAGGCTGGTTGATAACAGTGGTGTCCTTCCGCGGAAGGACCGGGGTTTTAGGGGTGTCCCCTAATTCAAAAATCCTCCTAACTCCCCCTTTTATAAAGGGGGACTGAGAGGGATTACAGGGGGTTGATTAAGGATTTTCATCGACCTCATTTATAGGAAGGAGTAAGGAATGTCATTCGTTTTTTCAGAATCTGAGGAGTTGTTCCGGCGGCAGATACAGGAGTTCACCCAGAAGGAACTTGGCCCCGGTGCGAAGGATCGGGCCAAGGACACCAAGGTCGACATGAGCATTGTGAGGAAGATGGCCAACATGGGCCTGCTCGCGATGAACGTGCCGGAGAAATATGGAGGACAGAAAGTCAGCTGGGTCACCGTAGGCATCGCCATCGAGGAGATGTCCAAGGCGGATTTCACCGTCGGCGTGCTGCCTATCGGAACCTGCGGCTACCTCGGCCAGGCAATGAGCTTCGCCCCGGAGTATCTGCAGGACAAATGGTTCAAGCCCGTCATCGATGGGGATATACTCGCCTGTCTGTGCCTCACCGAGCCGGACGCCGGCTCTGACGCAGTCGGCATCAAGACTAAAGCCGTCAAAGACGGCAAAGACTACGTCCTCAACGGGGAAAAGACCTCGATAAGCTGGGGCATGCAGGCCGGCATCGGCGTTGTATTCGCCAAGACAGATCCTAAGGCCGGTGCCAGAGGCGTGACCGCGTTCCTACTACCAACAGATACACCGGGAATTACAAAATCGTCGATACCCGATATGGGCTGGCCAAGCGCGCAACGGGCATCGTACTTCCTGGACAATGTACGCCTACCTGCCGACCACCGTCTGGGCGATGAAGGCCAAGGATTTTTCCTGGCCATGAACGTAATCGGCGTAGTGCGTATATGCCTGACCCTGCAGGCTATCGGCCACGCCGAGGGGGCGCTGGACGATGCCATCGCATATGCCAAACAGCGCACCGCATTCGGACGGCCGCTGGCCAACTTCCAGGCGGTTTCCTTCAAGATCGCCGAGGAGGCCACCAAGCTGGAGGCCGCCAGGCTGCTTTGCTACCGCTCGCTGGGACTAAGGGACGCCGGCGAGCGCCATCTCAAAGAGGCCTCGATGGCCAAGTGGTTCGGCGCCCGCTCCGCGATGGAGGCTTGCCACGAGGCACTGCTGATCCACGGCCAGATCGGCTACAGCGAGGAATGCCGCGCCGAGCAGCGGCTGAGGAACGTCATCGGCAGCGAGATCGGCGACGGCACCGCTGAGATCATGAAGCTTAACATAGCGCGCGAGATGATCGGCAAGGAGTTCCAGCCGTTATAAATAAAGTAAAAAGAAGTGCAGGATTCTTCCTGCCGAGGGCATTGGGGGTGTCCCCCAACCCTTGCCTCCCCCAAGAATGGGGGATCGAGGGGGTTGAACAATAGCATAGTCGACTAAATATCGAAGATGTACCTTAATAGCAATTAAATCACAGAGAAGAGAAATCTAAATTTAATAAGGAGGTTTAAAAATGGCACAAGAGCGTAATGATTATAGCGGGCCGTTTATCCGTCACTTCCGCTATGAAGACTTCTCCAAGGAGTTCCTGGGGAAGCTTCTATGCGAATACGGCCGCCTGTATGAGCTCATCGACGGGCTGTGGTATTCCACCACCGCAAAGGAAGTCGGCCCGGAGAAAGCGTGGGAGTGGGAGATGAAGGTCTGGCGCACCATACCCCCACATGTCATGAAAGGACTGAAGAAGGTAGGGAACTTCCAGGGCAATGACCTGTACACCATGTTCAAGGCGGTACAACTCGACCCGTGCTACACCGAGGGCTTATACGAGTACGATATCTATATCCGCGACCCGAAGTATGCCATCATGACCATCTACCGCTGCCCATCGCTGCTCTACTTCGAGAAGACCGATCCGAAACGAGTCAAGCCGCTGTGCGTAGACCTTGAGCCTCCGGCGTTCCAGGACTATGCTACTTTCTGGAACCCCAAGATCAAGGTGAACCCGCTCAAGCTGCCGCCGCGCAAGGACAAGAACGATATCCCCGTCTGCCAGTGGGAATATATACTGGAAGACTAGGATAAAAGCTCAGTAGTATAATAGACCCTGATCTATCCAGGGACAGGCATGTTCATGATGTATCGGGTTGGAGCTTTGTCGTCAACCACCCGAGGCGATCTGGAAGATATGGGTCATAAGGAGAGCGAGATGGCCGCTATTCTGAAAGCGAACCTGTTTCGAATTACTGATAGCGGCCCTCTGTTTGTTCTAGGAAAGAAGTGCATCCAGTGAGTGAAACGCCCGTGCTAAAAAAGCTCTTCGAGCCCGCTGAAATAGGGGCAATGCACATTAAGAACAGAATAGTCATGCCTCCGATGGGAACAAACATGGCCGATGGCGGATACGTGAACCGGAAAATACTGGATCACTATGAGGCCCGTGCCAGAGGCGGCGTGGG
>CAYGXY010000214.1:0-5573 GCA_964354045.1 uncultured Dehalococcoidales bacterium | reverse complement strand
GAACGCGGCGGCGTGAGGCCGATGACGGAGCGGATGGTCGTAGTCTTGCCGGCCCCATTCCGCCCCAATAGGCTGACGACTTCCTTTTCCTTCACTTCCAGCGATATACCGTGAAGGATGTGGCTGATTCCATAATAGCTGTGAACTTCATTCAGGACCAGCGCGCTCATACGCCCCCTAAGTAGACCCGGCGCACCTCCGGGTTGTCCGCCACCTCTTCCGGAGACCCTTCGGTGATCTTTCGCCCGAAATTCAGGACCACGATCCGGTCGGAAATATTCATCACCAGATCCATGTTGTGTTCAATGAGCATGATGGTGAAATCCCGGGAGAGGTCCTTGATCAAATCCATGGTCTGGGCCGCCTCGGCCGGCGACATTCCGCTCGTCGGTTCATCCAGCATGAGCAGCTCCGGCCCCGTTGCCAAGGTCATCCCAATCTCTAAGTGGCGTTGGTCCCCATGGCTGAGCTGCCCCGCAGGCACGTCGGCCCATTTTTGAAGACCAATGCGCTCCAGGATCTGGGCTGTTTTTTGCCCGACTTCGCTCAATCCCTTGGCCCGGCTGAAGAGACTCAGCCTCTGGGGGGATTTAGTCTGGACCGACAAAAAAATGTTCTCGGAGACCGTGAGCCTTTTGAAGATGTTGGTGATCTGGAAAGAGCGGGCCAGCCCCGCCAGGGTGATTTCATGCGCTTTCATTCGGGTGATGTCCCGCTTTTTGAAGAGGATTGTCCCGGCGCTCGCGGGGAAACGCCCCGTAATCACGTTGAACAGGGTGGTTTTCCCGGCTCCGTTGGGTCCGATTACGCTTGTGATCTTGCCTTCTTCGATATCGAGGTCAATGCGGGAGAGGACTTCGAGAGCCCCGAAGCTTTTGTCCACCCCTCGCAATTCAAGGATGGCCATGTTCTTTCTCCCTTTTCACCCACGAGCCGATTTTTTGGGCGAGAGCCATGACCCCGCCGGGGCTGAAAAGAATAAAGGCGGCAAAAATCCCGCCAAGAATCATCATCCAGGATTCGGCTAACCAACTGGAAAGAATATCTCCGAGAACAATCACCAGGCCAGACCCGATCATAGGTCCAACCAGGGTGCCCATCCCACCCAGCAAGGCCATCATGATGATCTCCCCCGAAACCGCTGGATGGTAGAGGTTGGGGGAAACAAAAGAATTGAACGCAGCCAACAGCGCCCCCGCGACTCCGCCATAAATGCCTGATATGACGAAAACCCGGATGATAGTCTTTTGGGTGTCATAGCCCAAAAATTTGGTTCGCTCTTCATTTTCGCGAATCCCCACCATGACCCTTCCAAACGCACTCAACGTAATGAGCCGGGCAAGTAAATAAGCCCCTACCAAACAAATCAGGGAAAAATAATAAAAGGAGTTTTCCCCGGAGAGACTCAATCCAGGAAAAATTAAAGGTTTGGGGACGCCGGAAAGGCCGTTGGATGCCCCGATGAAGTTCCAGCTGTTCGCGGTTACAAAGAAGAACTGGGAAAAGGCAAAGGTCAGAAAGACGAAATAGATCTCCCGGGTGCGGATAGATAAAAACCCAACGATGTAAGCAACCAAGGCGCTGGCAACGATCGTGAGAACAAACGGCGGCCAGAACCAGGGAGTCCAATGCTTCAGAACCATTCCGGTCAGGTAGGCTCCGGTACCGAAGAACAGGGCATGACCATACGAAACCATCCCGGTATAACCGGCAAGCAGGTCAAAGCCCACCACGATGATCGCATAAATAAAGATCCGGGTGAGCAAGGAGACATAGAAACCGCTGTAAAAAATATTGGCGCCGAAGGGGAAGGCAATCAGAATAGCCAGAACAATCCACGTGAAATAGCGGCGCCCCATTTCAATCCTCCTTGAGCAGGCCTTCGGGGCGGAAAAGGAGGACCAAAACCATGAGCACCCAGACTGTAAACTTGGCTGCTCCGGTAAAAAACTGTGCCCCAAAGGCATCGGTCACGCCCAGAAGGAGAGACCCCACGACTGCGCCGCGAAAAGAACCCATGCCCCCGATGACGATCACCAAGAGCGCGCTGGTTAAAAGATCAAAGTCCATCTCCGGGTTGATCGCCCGCATGGAGCCGATGATCACCCCCGCCAAGGCTGCCAGACCCGCTCCGATGGCAAATACGATCGTAAAGACTCGGTAGATATTGATCCCGAAGGCGTTTACCGTTTCTAAATCATGCATGCCGGCCCGGACCACGATTCCCCATTTGGTCCGGCTAATGGTAATCCACAGAATCATCGCGATGGCCGCGCTGAAAAGCAACACGAACAAACGAAAGCGCGGATAATCCAACCCCCAGAAATGGACATAGCCTTTGAAATAGGCGGGAAGATTGATCGAAAGCTGATCGCCTCCCCACGTTAAAAGCACCGTGTTGGCAATCACCATGGCCAGTCCAACCGTGAGCAGGAGCTGGTACAGAGGGTTCAAGCCATAAAGGGGCCGGATGGTGAAAGCCTCCATAAGGACGCCTATCCCAGCCACAATCAGAGGGGCTAAAATCAGGGAAAGCCAAAAATTTCCGGTTACTTGCACGATTGTATAACCGAAATAGGCTCCCAGCATGCAGAGGCCGCCATGGGCAAAATTAAGAACGCCCATCACCCCAAAGGTCAGTGATAGTCCACTGGCGATGAGGATCAGGGCGCTGCCGATCGTGACCCCGTAAAGGAGGTTTGTCAGTAGGAGAGAAAGGTCCAAGCGGCCTCCTGTTTATTTGGACATCTTGCACTCGCCGCCCGGAGCATCAGGACCCGAATAAGGCGTTCCCCAATTGCCCGTGTTGGCCGCTATGCGCAGGGAGAGTTTTCCGTCCTTTTTCTGCACCTGGAAAATATAGATGGGCACGTTGGCCACATGGTTTGGATCCATTTTAATCCGGCCACGGGGGCTCAGGTAATCCACCTTTTCGATCCCATTGATTATTTTTTCTGTATCTTCGGCGTTGCCACCGGCTTCATCCAGACCCTTAACCATCATCGTCCCTACTTCGTACCCAAGGACGACGCTTTCGTCTACCGTCTCACCGGTGAACATTTTGCTATAGGCAGCCTTGAAGGCTTCGTTCTCCTTATTCTCCAGCCATAGGCTGTAATGGAACAGATGGTAATGCCCGATGGCTGCATCGCCCATACTGGGGAGAATAACTATGCCGAAGCCGCCGATGCCCACGATCACAGGAATATTTTCCTTGTGCAAACCAAACTCATCATATTGTTTAATAAAATTGATTAAATCATTACCGCCTATAAAACCGAAAACGCCGTCCGGCTTGGGGCTCGCGCTCTTGATTTTTGCCAAATAAGGAGCATATTCGGTAGTTCCGAGGGGGGCAAAGAAGGACCCGACCACCTGGCCGCCCTTTTTCTCAAAAGGTTCCTTGAAGAATTTGACAATCTCATGGCCGGTGGAATAATCCGCGCCGATGAGGTAAACCTTTTTCCCGAGGTCCTTCAGGAACCAGTCCACCGCCGGGTAGCTCTGATTCCAAGGCGTATGCCCACAAAGGAAGGTGTAACGGCTGCAGGATTCCCCGCAGAGTTTGATGTTGGCTCCGTAGGATAAAAGCATCAATTTCTTTTTCGGCTTCAACATCTCGCTTACCGCCAGGGATTCGTGGCCCGCGATCGGCCCCGCCAGCATATGAATCCTTTCTTTGTCGAAAAGTTTCTGCGCTTTTTCGATGGCCACATTAGGTTTACCCTGGGTATCTTCGATGAAGAATTTCACCTGATCTTTGTACTTTGATTGGGCGAAGGCCAGCTTTACCCCGTTCTCCACCCGTTTGGCAATCATGGCGTAGACCCCGGAGTAGCTGAGGGTTAACCCAACCCGGATGTCTTTGGCGGCATGAGCCAGGTAGAATGGGCCTGACAGCGCCGTAGAGGCAGCGGCGACGGCTGCGCCTTTTAACAATTCCCTGCGGGTAATTTTCATCTTCCCATTATTCTTTTTGCGCTTTTCCATTTTACCCTCCCATTCTTGATATTTGATCGAATTCCGAAAAAGCTTATACGATTTTACGGCAATCCCCAGCTGTTGTTCTCGCCAAATTCTTTAGAAACTCATAAAGCAAAAAACTTGTTCCTCATCTCTCCGAATAAGCTGTCAAATTCCCAGGAACGAAGCATCCCTTAGAAGAACACCGCCATGAGCAACAGTGCTGCCAATCGCTTTAAACCCGGGCGAGACAGACTTGTAACGACACCACCTGCAATAGGAATTCCTAACGGACGCCAGCAAGGATCCGAAACCCCTTGATTACCGCCAATGGACCATCGGCAGGCCCGGAACCGGGGATCGGAAATAAGGGATCCGGGTCCCCTTGAGGCTGCCGATGTAGGCCGTGCGAAGATCGCGTCCGCCGAAAGTGATACTAGCAAACCAGGGGGCGATCGTCCCCCCGGCGGCCAACATCATCTCCGGGGTCAGGCGGTCTTCGACGAAGGCCTTTTCCACGGCCAGAGAAGCCGCCTCGTTCCCGTCGTCAAGAAAAATGTGGAAATCCCCTTCCGGGGTCAAGAAGAAGAGCTGGTCCGCCATGACCAGGGTTCCCCACAAATTCCCGAAAGCGTCGAAAGAAATGCCGTCGGGGAAACCGAACCGGCCCAGTTTGGAAGGTCCGAAAACTTCCCGGTGGGACAAAGATCCGTCCGCCGCTACCTTCATGCGGGAAATGCACTGCCCGGTAGTTTCCACGATGTAGAGGTATTCTTCCTTGGCGTCCAGGCGAATTTCGTTGGTGAACCGGAATCCGTCGGCGACGATCCGGATGCCTTTTTCATCCGCCAGGGCGATATATCCGTCCGCCACCTTGGGGCTCATCGCTTTCATCCAGTTTTTTATCCGGGTGGAAACCGTCAGCCAAATCCGGTTTTTTCGATCCCGCAGGACAAAATTCACCTTGCCGATGGGTTGTCCATCAATCCGGTCGTGGAGGGTTCGGGTCGCTCCGTCTCGCTTCATGACTT
Source organism: uncultured Dehalococcoidales bacterium (assembly GCA_964354045.1). GTDB lineage: Bacteria > Chloroflexota > Dehalococcoidia > E44-bin15 > E44-bin15 > JAYEHL01. The sequence goes on along the minus strand of CAYGXY010000214.1, from coordinate 579 downwards.
CCAACAGGTCCGTGCCGAAATTGGAAATCAAAATATCCCCGTTTTCCGCGAAGGCCAATCCGTTGGGCAAGGTCCCCTGGGTGAAGCGACTCGCGTCATCAGCCGCTTTCTGGAAGGCTGATGCGAAAGCCTGGGTGATGGTCTCCTGCCTCCCACCCGGCATGATCTTCACGACGCCGCCCCTGGCATCGGCAGCCCACAGCGTGCCGTCCAGCTCGGCGAGAATACATTCAGGGCGCTGCAGATCATGGCCCACATATCCAATTTCAGAACGATCGACCTGAAAGCCGATCATCGGGTTCTTTATCACCGTATTCCTCCCAAAAATCGTAACGCCCTTAGGATATGTCCAAAAAATCATCCCGGGAAAGGACCCCGACAATACAGCATAAACTACTATTTAATAAAATTCTTGGCCAAAAGCCAAGAGATTTTTTTGCTTTTCAAGATGAGCTTCTGGGCGGCGGCAGCCCCGGGAATCAGGGCCAGGAGAAAAAAATAGAAAACACGCGACAATCTATTGTTTTAAAAAACCGTAAAATCCCCTTCCTCCCCCTCACCCTACCCTCTCCCACCAGG